>QHUT01000077.1 GCA_003222055.1 Gemmatimonadota bacterium | reverse complement strand
ACGCTCGCGAGGCGGTCGCGCGCTCTGCCGCGCGCTACCTCGCCCGCATCTCCTGAAAGGAAACCGCCATGGCAACACCGTCCCAAGGTCCGGCAGCGCCGCTCCCCGCTGGAACTCCGGCACCCGACTTCGCGCTCTCGAGCGCCCCTGGTCAAACGATGTCGCTCGGGGGTTTCCGCGGTCGGCCCGTGATCCTGGCCTTCTATCCCGCGGACTGGAGCCCCGTGTGCGGCGATCAGATGGCCCTCTACAACGAAGTCCTGCCGGAGTTCGAGCGCTACCACGCCCAGCTCCTCGGGATCTCGGTGGACGGCGTGTGGTGCCACACCGCATTCGCCCGCGATCGCAAGCTCCACTTTCCACTGTTGGCGGACTTCGAGCCCAAGGGAGCGGTGTCGCGCCGCTACGGCGCGTACCGCCCGGGCGACGGGTTCAGCGAGCGGGCGTTGTTCGTGATCGACGGGGAGGGGATCATCCGGTGGAGCTACGCGTCGCCGGTGGACGTGAACCCGGGCGCCGACGGCATCCTGCGCGCGCTCGAGGCGCTCGCCGGGGCCAGCACGCCCGCATGAGCAGGCGCGCCACGGCCGCGGCGCTCACGCTCCCGGTGGGCGAGCGGGACCACGCGCAGGGGCCGGCGGACGCGCCCGTCACGCTGGTCGAGTACGGCGACTACGAATGTCCCCATTGCGGGCGCGCCTACCCGATCGTCAAGCAGCTGCGGCAGCGCCTGGGACGGCGGCTGCGCTTCGTGTTCCGCAACTTCCCGCTGCGCGAGAGCCATCCGCACGCCCAGCACGCGGCGGAGGCGGCCGAAGCGGCGGGCGCGCAGGGCAAGTTCTGGGAGATGCACGACCGCCTGTTCGAGCGCCAGTTCGCGCTGGACGACGACTACCTGATCGAGTACGCGGGTGACCTGGGCCTCGACGCGGCCCGCTTTCGGCGAGAGCTCGACGCCGGGACCCATGCGCCCCGCGTACGGGAGGACTTTCGCAGCGGGGTCACGAGCGGGGTGAACGGGACGCCGACCTTCTTTATCAACGGCGTGCGTTACGACGAGTCGTGGGACCTGGAGCCGCTCGTCGCCGCCCTGGATCAGGCGGCGGCTACGCGCTGATCGCGCCCGGAAAGCGAGCCGGGTCGGGGGTGAACCCCGGGAAGATGGCCGACAGGTCGCGTGCGCCGAGGTGGCGCGCCAGGACCTCCGCGAACAGATCGCGAAAGTCCGTGGTCACGGCGACGTCGCGGCCCTCGAACCGGCTGGCCGGATCGAGCCCCGGCCACTTTCCCAGCACTCTACCGCCGTTCACAGGCCCGCCCAGGACGAGCATCGCCGTCGCGTGTCCGTGGTCGGTTCCCGAGTTGCCGTTCTCACGCACCGTACGGCCGAACTCGGACATGGTGAGCACCACCACGTCCTCCAGCTTTTCCCCCAGATCCTGCGCGAACGCCGTCAGGGTCTGTCCCAGCTCGGCGAGCCGCGCGGCGAGTTGTCCTTCGCTCGCCCCCTGGTTCACGTGGGTGTCCCACCCGGTGACGTCCGCGAACGCCACCTGCAGACCGACGTCGGCCTTGATGAGCTGGGCGATCTCGAGCATCGCCTTGCCGAGCTTGCCTCGAGGGTAGTCGGCGCCGTTCGCCGGCTGATATTGTGTCGGGTCGACCCGCTTCAGCGTCTGCACGGCCTCGAATGCCTCCCGAGACGACGCCGACAGCAGTCCGGTCGCGGAGCCTGCGTACAGCTCCTCGAACGCGCGGGTGAGCCGGTCGCGCGCGGCGGGCTGCGGGGCCCGCAGACCGAACGCCTGGAGATCGGCGATAGCCAGGCTCGGCGCCGTGCCTGCGAGGATGCGGGGCAGCTCGGGTCCGAACGCCACGGCGCGGAACGGCGTGTCCTGGTGCTCCCGGTCGTGCTGGCAATAGCGGTTGAGCCAGCCGTCGAGAGTCGCCTTCACGCCGGGCGTGCCGGACTCCATGTAGTCCTGCGCGTCGAAGTGGCTGCGCGTCGCGTCGGGGGAGCCGATCGCGTGGATCGCGGCGAGACGCTTCGCGTCCCACAGGGGCTTGAGCGCCGCGAGGCGCGGATGCAGGCCGAAGTAGCCGTCGAGATCGACGACGTCCGTGTCGGGCACGGCGATGCGCGGCCGCTCGCGATAGTACATCGGGTCGCCGTGCGGCACGATCATGTTGAGCCCGTCCACGGCGCCGCGCTGGAAGAGGCAGACGAGGATCGGGCGGGAGAGGGCGGGAGAGGACGGTACAGGGTAGGAGGCAAACGCCGCGCGGGCCAGAAACAGGGGATCGAGGCCCAGGCTGAACAGCGCGAGCCCACCGGATTTCACAAACACTCGTCTCGAGATCGACATCCGTTCCTCCTCGAACCTCTACCGTCCGTTAGCGCCCTCTACCACCCTCTACCGTCACTGCCTTTGAAACTCCGGCCCCCCGATCGCGAGCCCCACCGCCAGGGCGCGCGCCTGCACGGGGTCCGTGATGTCCGACAGCTGCTCGGCGATGACCCGTTTCGTGTTCTGCGACATCGTCCCGCCCAGAATCCTATCATCGATGCCGGCGATGAGCTGCTCGGGGTCCGGGGTGACGGGAGCGACGGAATCCAGGGTCGCGACCGCACCCGGGAGTCTCCCCGCCGCGAGCGCGACCGCGGCGTTCATGCGATCGAGCAGTGCCCCGCTGTTCACCCACGCGTCTTCTCTTTCGGGATAGCCGTCGGGGGCGACGTGGAGGTAGAGCGGCTCGCCGAGGCGCGCCACCACCTGCGCCAGGCGAGGGGTCGTGTCGGGCTCGGCGCCGACCGCCCGCGCCGCGCTCACGACGAATTCGAGTGGCGTCTTCACCTTGGCTCGGATGTTCGCCACGGCCCAGAAGTCGGGACCGTGAAAAATGGCGCGCAGCACGTCGCGGATGTCGCCGTGCGAGCGCTGCCACGCCGCGACGGCGTCGTCCACGCAGCCGTCCGGCGGATCGTCGTTCACGAACCGCTGGCACAGCTTGCGGCTGACGTGATGCATGGTGGCCGGATGATTGGCGAGCCGCTTGAGAAGGTGGATGCCTTCGTCCATCCCGTGCCCGCGCTCGAACTCGATGCCCAGGACCTGCTTGTCTCCCGTGTCATGCGCCCAGTCGTGGAACTCGAAATCCCCGCCCTGCTGCGGGCGCCTGATGCTCCACCCGGTGAAAATGCGGGCGACCTCGATGACGTCGTGCTGGTCATAGCCCCCATCGACGCCGAGCGTGTGGAGCTCGAGCAGCTCGCGGGCGTAGTTCTCGTTGATTCCGGTCCTCACCCCCTGACCCCCTCTCCGCCTTGCGGAGAGGGGGAACGGCGGGGAAGCTCCGGGTGCCACGCTCTCCCAGTTGTCCAGGTAGAAGAGCATGGCGGGGCTCCGGGCGGTCGCGATCAGGAGGTCTTCGAACCTCCCCATCGCGTGGGGGCGGATGGTGTGCTCGATGTAGTCGGGCGTGAGAAAGCGGTCGGCGCCCTTGGCGAAGTAGACGTTGAAGTGGTTGGTCCAGAAGTCGACCATCACCTCGTAGAGTTGCCGCTCGGAGAGCGCGGCCCGTACCACGGCAAGCTGCTGGACCTGGGCGGCGAAGCGGCGGCCCTTCAGCGCGATGGGGCTGTCGTCGGGCTTGTCGGCCGCGGTGTCCCCCATGCGCTTGCGCTCCTGCCGCGCACGCTGCACGTCGGCGTACAGCCTGGCGAGATCTCCCCGATCGTACGTCAGGACGTCGAACTCGCGCTCCCGTCGGGCCACGGTGTCATCGTCGATCTTGTCGGGCGCGAGCTGAGCGTCGATCCAGCGCAGCACGCCGGCCGCGGCCACGCGCTCGATCTCGCCGGGCCTGGGGCCGTAGGCGAGGCGGTCGAGCGCGTGCAAGGCGGAGTCCCGGGGGGTGAGGGGCGATTGTAGGGGCGCAGCATGCTGCGCCCCTACGGCCCGCGCCGCGATGGTTGAAATGAAGAGAAGGACCCGGGTTTTCATGCGGTTATATTGACGCACCGCCCCGTGGAGAAGTTAAGCTTGTGACGGCGCCCCCGTCCCCACACGCATCGCGGCTACACCATCGCCATCCTCGCGTTGCGCGCCGTCCGCGCGTTCGTGCCGCTGGCGGTCTTGTGGATCGGGAAGCTGATCATCGACGGCGTCATCGCCGCCATGGGGATGCGGGCGGCAGGGGCGGTCGTGGAGTGGTGGCATCTGGGTGGGCTCGTCGGCCTCGAGCTGGGGATCGCGGTGGCGGGGGAGGGGCTGGCCCGGCTCTCCTCGCTGCTCGAGAGCCTCTTGGGCGACCTGTTCTCGAACCGGATCAGCGTGCGACTGATGGAGCATGCGGCCACGCTCGACATCGCGCAGTATGAGGACGCGGAGACGTACGACCACCTCGAGCGGGCGCGCCGCCAGACGGTGGGCCGCATCGGTCTGGTCGCGCTGCTGCTCTCCACGGCCCAGGACCTCGTGACGCTGGCGTCGCTCGCCGCCGTGCTGCTGGTGGAGCTGCCGTGGCTGCTGCTCTTGCTCGCCGTGGCGGTCGTGCCGTCGTTCCTGGGAGAAACGCACTACGCGGCGCTGGGCTATTCGCTGCTGTTCTCGTGGACCCCGGAACGGCGACTGCTCGACTATCTCCGCTATGCCGGCGCCTCCGACGAAATGGCGAAAGAGGTGAAGCTGTTCAACCTGTCGCAGTTCCTGGTCGGCCGGTACGCCAGGCTGTCCGACGACTTCTACGACGCGAACAAGCGCCTCGCCATCCGGCGGAACGTCGTGTCCACCGTGTTCGTCACGATCGGCACCCTGGGGTACTACGGCGCCTACGCCGTGACGATCTATCTCACCGTGCTGGGTCGGTTCACGATCGGCGCGCTGACCTTCCTCGCGGGCTCGTTCCGCCAGAGCCGCGATCTGATCCAGCGGATTTTGCTCTCGCTGTCGCAGGTGTTCGAGCAGAGCCTGTATCTCTCCGACCTGTTCACGTTCTTCGACGTGCAGCCGCGCGTGACGTCCCAGCCCGGGGCGCGGCCCGTGCCGATGCCGATCCGGCGGGGCTTCGAGTTTCAGGACGTCGGATTCCGCTATCCGGGCTCGGACCGCTGGGCGGTGCGCCATCTCACGTTCACGTTCGCGCCGGAAGAGCGTGTCGCGCTCGTCGGCGAGAACGGCGCGGGCAAGACGACGCTCGTGAAGCTCCTGGCCCGGCTGTACGACCCGGACGAGGGTCGCGTGCTGCTCGACGGCGTGGACTTGCGCGACTACGATCTCGGCAGCCTGCGGCGCAACATCGGCGTGATTTTCCAGGACTTCGTGCGTTACGATTTCGTACTCAAGGAGAACATCGGGGTCAGTCAGGTCGAGGCCCTCGACGACGACGCGCGCGTGCGGGAGGCGGCGCGCCGCAGCCTGGCCGACTCCGTCGCCACGCGGCTCGAGAAGGGCTACGACCAGATGCTGGGCCGGCGGTTCGACGGTGGCGTGGAGCTGTCGGGAGGCGAGTGGCAAAAGGTCGCCCTGGGGCGCGCCTACATGCGCGATGCCCAGGTGCTGATCCTCGACGAGCCGACGGCTTCACTGGACGCACGCGCCGAGTACGAGGTGTTCCTGCGGTTCGCCGAGCTGACCCAAGGCAGGATGGCCGTGCTCATCTCCCATCGCTTCTCGACGGTGCGCATGGCGGACCGGATCCTGGTGCTGCAGGGGGGTGAGCTGATCGACCAGGGGACGCACGAGGCGCTGGTAGCGCGCGGGGGCCTGTACGCCGAGCTGTTCAGCCTGCAGGCGGCGGGGTATCGGTGACGGGGAAGCCACAGTTGTTGCGCGTCAACTTGAAGCGGGCGGCGGCCGCCGCCGAGGTGGACTTCCCCTTCTCCATCCCGGCCATTCGGACCCTGCCGCCCCTGGACCTGTCCGCCCGCGTCACGTTTTTCGTGGGCGAGAACGGCTCGGGGAAATCCACGCTGCTCGAGGGGCTGGCCGCAGCCGCCGGGCTTCCCACGGTCGGCGCAGCCGAGATCGGGCGGGACGGCACGCTCGCGGCGCAGCGACGCCTCGCCGCCCGGCTCCAGCTCACGTGGACGAAGCGGACCCATCGAGGCTTCTTCCTTCGTGCCGAGGACTTCTTCGGTTTCCAGCGTCGGCTCGCCGCCGAGCGGCGCGAGCTCGAGGAGCGACTCGCGGAGATCGACGTCGCCTACACCGATCGGTCGACCTACGCGAAGGGTCTCGCGGCTGGTCCCGTGCGTGCGTCGCTCGGCGATATGGAGCGTCGCTACGGACGTGACCCGGACGCCCGCTCGCACGGGCAGGCGTTCCTCAATCTGTTCCAGGGTCGGTTCGTTCCCGAGGGCCTTTACCTGCTGGACGAGCCCGAGGCTCCGCTGTCGCCCCAGAACCAGCTTGGGCTGCTCGCGTTGCTGCTCGAGTGGGCGGGCCGCGACGCGCAATTCATCATCGCGACGCACTCACCCATGCTGCTGGCATTTCCCGACGCGGCCATCTACAGCTTCGATCGCGTGCCAATCTCCGCGGTCCGATACGAGGACCTCGAGCACGTGGCGCTGACCCGCGCGTTTCTCAACGATCCCGCGGCGTTCCTGCGCAGACTGCGGGTCTAGCGGCGCTCGAGCGCGGCGACGAACGGCGCGAAGTACTCCTTCCACGCGGCAGCGGCCGTGTGCGTCCCGTGCCCTCGCGTCCGCTCGCTCGTGGGAATGAGGACGTAGCGGGCGCCGTTCACCTTCGCGATGAGCCGTTCCATGAGCCCGAGCTCGGGTGGGTTGATGAAGTCATCCGCCGAGTTGACGGTCAGTACCGGAACGGTGATGCGATGAAGCGCGGGGCTGGGGTCGTAGTCGCGCGAGGCCGCGACCTGGTAGAGCAGGTCGTTGGCGTCGGTTTCGGCGAGGCGGGCGTCGATCCAGCGCGAGATGTAGGCGTCGGCGGAGTCGCGCGTGGGGCCGAGGCGCTGTTGCACGAGCGGCGCGCTCCCGGCGATGAACAGCAGCTGCAGTGCGGCGCGTAGCCCGCGCGGTTGGGTGGCGTAGTCGCCGTGCTTCCAGTCGGGATCACTCGTGATGTCGTCGATGATCAGCTTGCGCCACATCCGGTTCCGCCCCGCAATCTGGGTCGGCAGGCAAGCGAGCGGCACGAGACCGTCCATGAACTCGGGATGGTGCTCGCCCCAGAGCCAGCTGTGCATGCATCCCATCGACGTGCCCATCACCAGCAACAGATGATTCACGTGCAGGCCTTCGGTCACCAGCCGGTACTGCGCCGCCACCATGTCCTCGTAGGCGTAGTGGGGAAATCGGGCACGCAGCCCGTCGCTCGGCTTGGACGAGCGGCCGTGGCCGATGTTGTCCGGCAGAATGACGTAGTGCGTGGCCGTGTCGAGCGGCTGGCCGGCGCCGTACAGCTCGCCCGCGAACACGGGTGTGAGGAACTGGCTGCCCGATCCGCCCGTCCCGTGAAGGATGAGGACGGCGTTGCGGCGCGGCCGGCCGAGGGTGCGGTAGTGGAGCCGCAGCTCGGGCAGCGTCTCCCCGCTCGCGAACCGGAAGTTGCCGATGACGAAGGTGCCGGTATCTCCCTGTGCCGCCGCTGCGAGGAGCAGGAAGAGCCCTGGGCTCATACTTTGTAGCGCTCGTGCAGCAGCGCCACGTGGTGGCGCTCGTGGCCCGCGATGATCCAGGCGATCGCGCGCACCGAGACCGCGTTGTCGCTCGCCGTCCCGCGGCGCGCCAGGGCGGCGGCGTCGAGGCCCCGGAACAGAGCGATGGTGGCGCGCCGCACGGCGTCGAGCTCGGCGGCCAGGTCCTTGAGAGAACGCGCTTCGAAGTTCCCGGCCGGCACCCACGCGTTCTCGTCGAAGCCAGGGAGCGCGATGGCGTCGCCGCGGGCGAACCGCAGCGCGCGGTAGGAGTACACGCGCTCGGTGTCGGTGACGTGCCCGATCACCTCCTTGACGCTCCATTTCCCCGGGGCGTAGCGGTACAGCGCGTTGGCCTCGGACAGGCCGCCGATGAGTGTTTGCGTCGCGCTGGCCTGATCCGCGAGCGTCCGCAGCAGGTCGCCCTCGGGGACCCGGTCGATGTACCTGCTGTAGTACGGAGCGTATTCCGCGGCGGGGGGCCGGGGGATGGCCGCGGCGGTCACGCGACCCTCCGGGGGCGCTTCGCCCCTCTGGGCTTTCCGGCCGTCGCGGCCGTGCCCCGCACCCGGGCGAGCCGCGCCTGGGCGTCGGGCATCCGCAGGATCACCTTCTCCAGCTGGTCCAGGTAGCCGGGGTTCTTGAGCGCGGCGCGCAGCTCGGCGAGGTGGGGCTCGAGGCGCCCGTACACCATGACGTGCTCGCCGTTCGTGTCGGCGAACATCTGCTCGTCGATCGCGCCGTGGAGCACGAGCGCGGCGGCCATGTTCCAGTACGTCGTCACCATGCGGTACGGCGCGCTGTTCTTGCCGCGATACATGGTGAGTATTTCCGCCGCGGTCGCGGGGTGAAAGTCCGCACGGAACCAGGCGCGGGCCTTGCGCATCACTGCCTCGCGGCGCAGGTCGTACAGCTTGAGCAGCAGATCGGCGCTCTCGTATTGGGTGGTCACAGGCGGCTCCGGGATGAGCGGTTGTTCGGAAGCTACGCGGACTGCTTTCCCGCGGCGACCCAGGCCGATCAGCTGCCGGTCGGGAATCGCACGGCGCCCAGCTCCACGAGCCCCTGCAGCGTAGCCTCGAGCGTTTCCACGGGGAGGCCCGCGCCCGCGGCGAGCTGCTCGAGCGTCCGTTTCCCGTCGGCCAGCTGTACCACGGCGGCTATGCCAGCGTCGCTTCGCGCCACCGCCACGCGCCCGTGCGGTGATCGCGCGACGAGCAGCTGGGTGGGCCGTGCGGCCGCCTGCGGTACCTCGGTCCAGGGCTGGAGCAGCTTGGGCAGGACGGCGGGCAGATCGAAATCCAGCTCCAACAGCGCCGTTCCCTCCACCTTCTCGGGAGCGTGCCGCGCACGGCTGGGCGCTCCCTCGGTGGGCGTATCATCCCGCCAGATGCGGGGGCCCGCCTCGACCAGCATCATCGCTTCTTCGTATCGGAGCAGGTCCGCGAGGTACGGAATCGGGGCGCGCGCCGCGCCGACGTGTGCCACGACCAGCCGGGCCACCGCCTGCGCCGTCTCCTGGCTGCCGAGCACGACGCTCGGGAGCAGGAGGTCGAAGGCATCCCCTTTACAGACTGCCTCCGGAGGCCGCCCGGTGATGCGCGCCAGCGCGCGGGAATACTTGAAGAACTGGACGATGCGCTCGAAATAGAAGTGGCGCGCCAGGAAGCGCGCATAGCGCTCGACGCGGTAGGGATCGGCGAGGTTCCGACGCCGCCAGCGGGGCGAAGCACGATACGGCGCATCGGCGAGCGCGCGAATCACGTCGTCCTGGAGCGCGCGATCGCTCGACGGGTGGTTCATGGCATGTCCGCCGGGCTGCAGGGGCGCAACCGCACCACGGCTGTTCGCCCGTCGGAGACGACCTTTTGGCCGGAGACGTTTCGCGCTTCGGTGACCGCGCCGGGAAGACGCATGTAGTCCAGCAAGTCGCCGCACCCGCTCGCCTCGACATCCCGCACCACCCGGTCCCGCTCCCAATCGATGTGCGGCTCGATGCGATGCGTCGCCTGCGGCTCCCACGGCTTGAAAATCACCCCGACGTCCTTGTTCGCGGCGCCGACCCAGACGAGCGAGAGACTGTCGAGCAGCCAGATCCGGATGTGGTGACGAATCCGGACGTTGGGACCCGCCAGCTCGTACGCGAGGTCCTGCGGCCGTCCCTCGAAGTACTGCGTGCTGACGGGGGCGGTGATCGCCGGCCGGCTCGCGATCGCGGCGGTTACCTCCCGCGTGACGGCGAGGACGGACCGCTTTTGCGCGGGGAGCCAGCCGGCCGCTCGAAACGCGCTGTCGATTTCGGCCCACGTCCCGAGCAGCAGCACGTTGAAGGGATCTCCCAGCACGGTCCCCGAGCGGTTCTCCGAGCGCGGGACGAACTTCGGCAGCGCCGGCATCTCGATCAGCTCGCGATGTGTCGCCACGAGGTCGCACCGCTCCCGACCTGGGAGAACGAGCGGCTCGGTGAGCCGGATGCCGCCGGTCTCGCCCGCCTGGATGCGCACCGGGGGCCCCCGACGTAACAGCGAGAATCCGCCGAGCAACGTCACCGGGATCACGTCGAAATCGACGGCCGCCACGACACCCGCCGGCACGAGCTTCTTGCCGAGGCCACCGACGGAGGTCCTGCCGCTGGACACGAGCCCGGAGTCGGTGACCGCGCCCGGCTTGGCGTACTCGAGCGTGTCGAGCACCCCGGCGATCGGTACCCAATGACCCGAGCGCACTTCCAAGGAGTCGAACCGCAGCCCCAGCCGGCCGTGCCGACCGAACCGGCCGCCACCCTGCGAGACCACGACCCGCCCCTTCGCCCGCACGTAGGGCGGGACCAGGACGCAGGAATCCTGCACCAGGGCCCCCATCGTCTGCACCAGCACGCCCGTCCCGACGGTGTCCCTGCCACTGGTAATCCGTTGCACGAACCGGATCGGGATGCGGGTGCCGGCGGGAATCACCACGTCGGCCGAGAGCAACGTGAGCAGCGCGAGCGCGAGCGGTTTCACAGCGCTCCCCGAATCCGTTCCACGCTTCGGAACAGGACGTCGGGTGTGAGAGAAGGAGAAAACGCATCGAACGTGACGGCCTTGGCTCGTGGGCAGCGGCTCACCGCATGTGCGGCAAAGGCAAGCATCTCGTCCGAGGGCTCGGCCGGCGCGATCCAAGGCCCGCGCAGGTCGCGGTCCTCCTCCACGCCGGCGACGTGCAGCTCCACCACATGCTCGAGCGGGAATTCGGCGAGCCACGCCTCCGGGTTGCGGTCGTGATAGTGGGCCTCGAGCCAGACGTGCGGGAGATCGAGCAGGAAGCCCGCCCCGGTCGCCTCGAAGAAGCGCCGCAGCCAGAGCGGCTCCGGCAGCTGGCTCGCCGCAACGTCGAAGAAGCCGGGAATGTTCTCCATGACCAGTGGCTGGTCCAGGCGCGCCTTGAGCGCGGTCGCGTTACGCACGAACCGGTCCAGGAACTCTTCGGTGTACAGCGGCGGGAAAACATAGTTCAGATTGTACGCGCCGTCCGCGGTGTGGAGACACTGGAAGTGCTCCGCCACCCACGGCGAGCCGTACAGCTCCGCCAGCGCCCGCGCCCTCCCGATCGACCGCTCGTCGAGTGGCTCGGACAGCTGGCCCAGGTAGTCGTGGAGCAGCAGCGTGTAGCGCTCGCGGATCGCCGGCCACCACGGGTCCGTCGCCCCCGGCGGATCCGCCATTGCCAGATGGTCGATCCCCTCCGCCTGGGCCAGCTCCGCCCCCAGGTGTGGGTTGTAGAACGCGCCAACCATCAGCCGGTTCGTCATCCGTCGTCCGCTACTAGTAACCCCTGCTCGGCGAGTTGGTCACACAAGACCTTGACCTGCGCCGCGATCATCGGCGGGCCGCCGCGGTCCGTCCATTCGGCCGCGATCGCTTCGTAGCTCTTGGAGCCGTCCAGCCGCTCGACGACATGGCGCTCCCGAACGCCCCAGTCCGCGGCGAGGACGCGGGCGCGCTCGGTGGCGCGCACCGGACGGAACACGTCGCCCACCACGGCGTCGACGGCGGCCACGTCGTCGGGCGTGAGGCCGAGGTCGGCCGCTCCGAGGTTCTGGTCCACCTGGGCTGCGGTCCGCGCCCCCGCGAGCACGATCGAGACCCCGGGGCGCTGCAATAGCCACGCCAGGGCGAGAGCGCCGAGCGACGTGGCGCGGCGACGGGCGAGGGGCTCGAGCCGCTCGATCGCGGTGCGGCGCCGGGCGAACTCCCGGCCCTTGAACCAGTAGAGTCCAGCGCGGTGGTCGCCCGCCGGGAACGGCGGCGGTGCGGTGTACTTGCCCGTCAGGAGGCCGGCGGCGAGTGGCCGATAGGCGAGGAAGGCCAGCCCGCGTTCGCGGCACAGCGGCAGCTCGCGTTGCTCCACGTCGCGATCGAACAGGTTGTAGGGTCCCTGGTAGGCGGCCAGGGGCACGAGCTCGAGCGCACGGGCGAGCTGGAGGTGCGTGGCGTTGCACAGCCCGATCGCGAGCGCCTTGCCGGCGTCCTGGAGCCGGTGCAGGTCGTCGAGCCGCCACTCCCAGCGCTCGATCGCCTCGTGCAGCTGCACCAGGTCTACATAATCGGTTCGCAGACGGCGCAGTGACGCTTCGAGCGAGGTGCGCGGGTCATCGCGCGGTCCGACCTTGGTGGCGATGGCGACGCGGTCGCGATCCGCGCGGAGTGCCCGACCGAGCAGGGCCTCCGAGGCGCCGTCGCCGTATGCCGGGGCCGTATCGAAAAACGTGACGCCGCGCTCCACGGCTCGCGCGACGGCTGCGAAACGGTCGCGCTCGTGGGTGGCGGGGCCCCAGGCCGCTCCACCTACCGCCCAGGCCCCGAACCCGAGCCGTGGCTCGGAGGTCCGGAAACGCGGAGGGGGCCCGACGTCAGGCCGGGCCCCCGGGCGCATCAGAGCCGCTCCCTCAGGAGTGGCAGGTAGGTACCAGCTCGGCCGTCTCGACGATCTCGGGACGATGACAGCTGGGCACGAGTTCCTGCGTTTCGACGATCTGCATCGCTTCCTCCTTAACGGATGAGCCAAGCAAAACAGCTAGTCGGTGAATCCTATGGGTTGCCGCCACACCCGTCAACCGGTAACTCTCAACGCGCCTATGATCGCGATTCACGTGCTGCTCACCGAGAACCAGCTCGCGGCCGAGTTCGTCACGGCCTTCGAGGCGCGGAGTCTGCCGGAGAAATTCTTCTACTGGCTGCCGCTGTCGGTGCGGGCCTGGCTCGCCCTGTGCTCGGACGGCGCATATCGCAATTTCGTGCGCTCGCGCTCGTTGATCGCGCGCACGGCTCGCGAGCTGGCCCGACTCTACCCGCCCGCGCCTCTCGAGGTCCTGAGCCTCGGCGCGGGACAGGGCGACAAGGACCTGCTGCTGCTCGAGGCGCTGCGCGAGCAGGGCGCGCGCAGCGCGTACGTCCCGGTGGACACCAGTCAGGCGCTGCTCGAAATGGCGTGCGGCGGGGCGCTGCGCGCCGGCATCGCGGCCCAGGGAATCAAGGCCGACTTTACCATGCCCGAGCAGCTCCTCTCGCTTGCCGCCGAGCCGGAAGCGCCGCCGCGCCTCGTGATGCTGCTCGGAAACACCCTCGGCGCGTTCGATCCCATCGCCGCCGCCCGCCAGCTGCGGCAGCTGTTGCGTCCCGGTGACGCGCTCCTCGTGGACGGCGAGCTGTATGCCGGCGACGCCACCGTCGCGGGCTACGACAACCCGCTCAACCGCCGGTTCGCATGGGCGCCGCTCCACTCGGTCGGGATCGGCGACGCGGACGGCGCGCTCGTGTTCGAGGCCAGAGACGATCCGCGGCTACCCGGTCTGCACCTCATCGCCAAGCACTTCAGCGCGACGCGCGCCGTGGAAGCCTGGATGGGCGGCGAAGCGGTGCGCATCGGTCGCGGCGAGCGGCTCGAGATGGGTCACTCGTACAAGTACGCCGCGGACAGCTTCCTGCGGATCCTGTCCGACGCGGGGCTGGCCGTGCGCTGGCAGGCCGCGAGCGACGACCAGCGGTTCCTCATGGCGCTCGCTTCCCCCGCGTGACGACGCCGCTCGAAGTGCAGGGGCTCGGCTATGAACTGCCGGGAAAGGGGAAAGGGGAAGCGGGAAGCGGACGCTTCCTGGTGCACGATGTCTCCTTCACCGTAGGTGCAGGCGAGACCCTCGTACTGCTCGGGCGCAGCGGATCGGGCAAAACCACCACGCTGAAGCTCATCAATCGTCTGCTCGAGCCGACCACGGGCGAGGTGCGAATCGCCGGAGCGCGTGCGCGCGATCTGGCGGCGACCCGTTTACGACGCCGCATCGGGTACGTGATCCAGGAGGTGGGGTTGTTCCCCCACTTCACGGTGGCGCGGAACGTGGGGCTCGTGCCGCGGCTCGAGGGGTGGGAGCCGCCGCGCATCGTGGAACGGGTGCGCGAGCTCCTGGCGGTGGTGGGCCTGGACGCCGACACGTTCGCCTTGCGCTATCCGCACCAGCTCTCGGGCGGGCAGCGCCAGCGCGTGGGCGTGGCACGCGCCCTCGCAGCCGACCCGCCCCTGCTCCTGCTGGACGAGCCGTTCGGCGCGCTGGACCCGATTACGCGCGTGGAGCTGCAACGCGAGTTCCAGACCCTGAAGCAGCGCCTCGGCCAGGCGATGGTGTTCGTCACGCACGACGTGCGTGAAGGGCTGATGCTCGCGACCCGGATCGGTCTCATGCAACAGGGAAGGCTCGTGTTCCTGGGGACGCCGCAGGAGTTCCGCCAGAGCGACCATCCAGAATCCAAAGCATTCATGGCGGCGGCGTGAGTCTCTGGGAGTTCTACGCCCGCAATTCCGGGGAAGTTCTGGGACTCGTGGGACAGCATGTGTCGCTGGTCGCGAGCTCGACCGCCATCGCGATCGTCCTGGGGGTGCCGGTCGGCATCGCGCTCACGCGGCGGCCCGCCTGGCGGGCGCCGGTGCTGGGACTCGCCAATGTATTCCAGACGATCCCGAGCCTTGCCCTGTTCGGGTTTCTAATCCCGCTTCCCTTCATCGGCGGGATCGGGGCGACGACGGCGATCGTCGCGCTGGTCGTCTACGCGCTGCTCCCGATCGTCCGGAACACCTACACGGGGCTCGCCGGCGTGGACCCGGCGGTGCGCGAGGCCGGCCGGGGGATGGGCATGACCGACTGGCAGCTCCTCACGCAGGTCGAGCTCCCGCTCGGGCTGAGCGTGATCCTGGCGGGCGTGCGCGTCGCCACCGTGGTGAGCGTGGGGACGGCGACGATCGCGGCCGCCATCGGCGCCGGCGGGCTCGGCGTGTACATCTTCCGCGGCGTGGCGGTGGTGGACAACACCCTGATTCTGGCCGGCGCGCTGCCCGCCGCGCTGATGGCCCTCGCGGCGGACGGCCTGCTGGGCCTGGCGGAGCGACGGTTCGCGTGGCGGGCCACATGACGGGCGGTGGAGGGCGGTGGAGGGCGGTGCGGGGCGGTGCGTGGGTCGTCGCGGCCGCGCTGCTCCTCGCGGGATGCGCCCATCGCGACCGGATCGTGGTGGGCTCCAAGAACTTCACCGAGTCAGACCTGCTGGGCGAGATCGTGGCGCAGCAGATCGAGCGACGTGCCGGGCTGCCGGTCGAGCGCCGCTTCCACTTGGGCGGCACGTTCGTCTGCCACCACGCCATCACGGCGGGCCAGATCGACCTCTACGTGGAGTACACGGGGACGGCGTACACCGCCGTCCTGAAGCACGTACCGGTGGCCGTTCCCGACAGCGTCTATCGCTCCGTGGTGAGGGACTACCTGCAGCGCTTCGGGCTCGTGTGGGGCAAACCGCTCGGGTTCAACAACACGTTCGCCATCACCGTGCGGCGCCGCGACGCTGCACGCGATGGCCTGAGGCGCATCTCCGACCTGGCGCGCCTCGCGCCTCGCTGGAGGGCGGGATTCGGCTACGAGTTCCTCGAGCGAGCCGACGGCTTCCGGGGGCTCGCGGCCACGTACGGCCTGCGGTTCGCGTCTCCCCCGATCGCGATGGACCTGGGGCTCACCTATCGCGCCCTCGCTCAGGGGAAGGTGGACGTGATCGCCGGGAACTCCACCGACGGCCAGATTCAGGCGCTCGACCTCGTGGTGCTGGAAGACGACCGCCATTATTTCCCGCCATACGAAGCCGCACCGGTGATCCGGCAGGCGACGCTCGCGCGGCACTCGGGCGTCGGTGCGGCCCTCGAAGAGCTCGCGGGCCGCATCTCCGATAGCGAGATGCGGCGGCTCAACGCCCGCGCGGACGTGGCGCACGAGGACATCGCGACCATCGCGCGTGACTGGCTGAAGATCAACCTGCCGTGAAGGCGCGCCTGCAGCTGGTGCTCGCCGCGCTCTGCTTCTCGACCGCGGGCGCGGCTATCAAGTGGTGCGCGTTCGGCGCCTCGCAGATCGCCGCGTTCCGTGCTCTGGTGGCGATGCTCGCGATCCTCGTGCTGATCCCCGAGGCCCGGCAGCGGTGGAGCTGGCGCGTCGGGCTCGTAGGCATCGCCTACGCGGCCGCGGGTCTGCTGTTCGTGTTCGCGAACAAGCTGACGACCGCCGCCGATACGGTATTCCTCCAGGCGACGAACCCGCTGTTCGTGGTCGCGCTGGCGCCCTGGCTCCTGAAGGAGCGGGTGCGAGCGGCGGACCTGGCGTTCATGGGGGTGCTCGCGGTGGGCCTGGCCCTGCTGTTCGTGGGCGGGCACCGACGCTTCGCCACGGCGCCCGATCCTTTTGTCGGCAACGTGCTCGCCGCGGGGAGCGCGGTGGCGTGGGCGTTCACGGTCACCGGCTACCGCTGGCTGGCGCGCCAAGGGCATGAATACGGCGCGGGTCACGGCCCGATCGCTGCTGCCGCCGCGTGCGGCAACCTGATCGTGTTCCTCGTGTGCCTGCCCGGAGCCTTGCCTGTCGCAGCCGGCCGGGGCGCCGACTGGCTGATCGTGATCTATCTCGGCGTGTTTCAGCTCGGCCTCGCCTACGTGTTCCTGTCGCGCGCCATCACCCGCGTACCCGCGCTCGAGGCCTCGCTGTTCTTGCTGGTCGAGCCGGTGCTGAGCCCCGTGTGGGCGTGGCTCGCGCACGGTGAGACGCCGGGGCCGCTGGCGGCCATCGGGGGCGCCGTGATCCTGACGGCGACGGCGCTCAAGTCGTGGCGCGACACGGCGGTGGTGGCCGCGTGAGCGACCGGATCATCCGCACCTATTTCGCCATCACGGGACTGTTCAACCTGGCGATGTCGCTCATCTGGGGGGTCGATACCCTGTTCAAGATGGGGGCCGGGCTCGACATCCAGCAGGTGCTCTTGACCAACGCCGCGTTCACGCTCGGCTCCATGGTGTTCGAGATTCCGACCGGCGTCGTGGCGGATACCGTAGGACGACGCGTGTCGCTGCTGTTGTGTCTCGTCACCCTGTTCACCACGACGTTGTTGTACGTCACCTGCGCCTGGCGCGGGTGGGGGTTCGGGGGGTTCATGTGGATCTCGGTGCTGCTCGGGCTGGGGTACACGTTCTACACGGGCGCCGTGGATGCATGGCTGGTGGACGCCCTCAAGGCCACGGGCTTTGCGCGCCCGCTGGAGCCCGTGTTCGCACGGGGCCAGATGTACTTCGGGGCCGCGATGCTGGTCGGGACGATCGGCGGCGGCTTGCTGGGCGACGTCAGGCTCTACATCCCGTACTTGGTGCGCGCAAGTCTCGTCGTGCCGCTGTTCCTGCTGGCGTGGTTTCGCATGCCGGAGCTGGGATTCACGCCGCGGGCACTGGAGCTGCGCCGCGTGGGGCCCGAGCTCCGGCGCGTTTTCGTCGCGGGTTTGCGCTACGGACTGCGCAGTCCGGTCCTCCGGCCCGTGATGCTGGCGTCGCTCGTCTCGATGAGCTTCATGATCTTCGGTTTCTACAGCTGGCAGCGCTACTTCCTCGATCTGCTGGGACGCGACGTCGTATGGGTGGACGGGGTGATCAGCGCGCTGGTCGGCCTGAGCCTCATCGTGGGCAACGCGCTCGTCGCGCCGGTCTCCCGTGTCGTGCGGACGCGGACCGGAGTGCTCATGCTCTCGACGGGGGCCCAGGCCGTGCTCGTGGTGGCCTGTGGCCTGCTCACGAACTTCTTCGCCGTCGTATCGCTGTATCTGCTCTACGGGGTGGCCGTCGGGCTCGCGATGCCCGTCAAGCAAGCCTACCTCAATGAGCACATCCCCTCGGCCCAGCGGGCGACGATCATCTCTCTCGACTCGATGTTCGCGAGCAGCGGCGGCGTGCTGGGACAGACGGCGTGGGGCTGGGTCGCGCGGACGCGATCCATCGGTGCGGCGTGGACGGGGAGTGGGGTGACGTTGTTGATGGGGATCCCGCTCTATTGGATTGCCCGGCGGCGGGACCGTCATCTGGACAGAATTTCCTAGACGGCTAGACGGTCAGGCAGACGGCTAGACGCCTAGATGCCCAGCGGGGTCTAGTTGAGAGTAGTCAGGAAAGCCGACCTGACCAATCCCCGCTACGCACCGCTAGGCGTCTAGGCGTCTCGGCGTCTAGTCTTTCGTGCTGTCTTTGTTCTCCTGCTTATCCTCGTGCACGTCCTTGCGGTCCTGCCGCAGATCCCTGCGATCCCGGCGCGCATCGCGCAGATCGTGGCGCCGATCGCGACGATCCCGCCGCAGATCGCGCGCGTCGCGCCGCGCGTCCGTCGTATCGCCACTCTTCAGGTCCTGTCGCACGTCCCGACGATCCTGCCGGATGTCCCTGGTGTCGTGGCGGATGTCCTTGCGGTCGCCGCGCAGCTCGCGGCGGTCGTGGCGCACTTCCTTACGGTCCTGCTTCACTTCGTTCGAGTCCTGGGCGGAGAGCACTCGAGGAGCGCTCACGGCGAGCGCCAGCACGGCGAAGACGGCGAATCGACGTCGCATACAGGTAGTCCCGGTTAAAGTCGGAGATAAGACCCGGGCATCGGCGGCAGCGTTAACAGCGTGACGCCGATCACACGGGTACCCGCTAGCGCTGCTTGAACTTGGGCAGCTGGGCGCGGTGGCGCTTCAAGAATTCCTCGTACATGTGGCTATCCGTGTAATCCCGAATCTCGCCGATCCGATCGCCCCGGAACCTGAGGATGCAGCAGGTCCGCTGGTCCATCACGTCCTGCGGGTCGGACTGCAACCACGAGCGTTCGCGGATCTCGACGATCACCCGCTCCTCCGCCTCATACCAATCGCGCCAGACGTCCTCGTATCCCCAGTCCGCGGCGCCCAGACCGGGCTCGCGGTTCCAGAGGGCATCGAGCACCGCCTCGCGGCCGCGCCACTCGCCGCCGATCCGGACGGCGCCTGCCACCCAATAGACGATGTCATCCGTGAAGTAGCTCCCCGTTTCCGCTCGGTTTCCTGCGAACAGCGCTTTCTCGTAGGCTTTGGCCACCTCCAGGCGACGGCTCATACGGTCATCTCCTCGCTCTCTTCCGGCTCGGGCAGGGTGCTCGCCTTGCGGCCGGCCCGCTCCATGGGCTTGTCCATCTCCGCCTTGTGCCGATCGATGATCGACCAGAAGTCGAGCGCGCGGTCGAGCAACTCGTAGGCGGCTTCCTTGAGCGTGTCGCTCATCTTCACCTGCCGCACGTTGTTCTGCATGTCCTCCGCGTCCCAGCCGCGCGAGTGGGCGATGAACGGGAACGGCGGGAACACGAAGCCGAGCTCGGCCCAGAAGGTGAACATCGCGCCCGCCACGGCCTGGATGTTGTCCTGACCGCCGGTGATGATGAACGCCGCGACCTTGTTCTTGATCAACACCTGGTTGCGGATGGTCACCTGGTTCTGCACGCAGTTCAGCCGCTCGATCATCTTGTAATACAGCGACGACGCGTTGCCCCAGCGGATGGGCGTGCCGAGCAGCACGACGTCCGCCCAGTGCACCAGTCCTTCGTACACGGTGGCGAGCTGGTCCTCCGGATCGCGCTCCGTGATGGCGCAGGGCCAGGTGCAGGCGTGCGCCGCCTTGGAGTAGTTGCCCTCGCAGTGCCGGAACTTGAGGTCGCGCAGCTTGACGTACTGGGTGTCCGCGCCCCGGCGTTTCGCTTGGTCGAGCGCATGCTCCAGCAGGGCATCGGACGTGGAGAAGCGCGGGTTGACGTCGTCCATCGCCGTGGTGGAGATGAGGAGCACGCGCGCCGGGGCGCCCACGGGCTTCAGGTGCTGCTCGAGCAGGTGCGACGGCTTGTGCTTGACGAGCTTGCGGGGCATCACCGGCGGGGTCTGCACGTACACGCCGTCGGGTCGCTCTTCCACCGCGAACACGGGGACCTGCTCTTCATCGTAGCCTTCGGGCCCCTTGCCCGTGATCACGCTGTACTCCCAGGCGTGCCAGGGGCACATCACGAACTCGCCGTGCAGGCGGCCTTCGGCGAGCGGTCCCCCCTTGTGGTTGCAGGTGTTGCCGATCGCCCGGAACTGGCCATCGTGGAAGAAGAGGGCGACCGACCAGCGGTCGAGCTTGACGGCGCAGGGAACGCGCGCGCGCAGCTCGGCCGTGTCGCCGAGGCGGTGCCAGGTTGCCATGGGACGCTTCCGTTGGAGGCCGTGTAGATTCTAGCCCCGATGCCCGCAACCCGCTCGCGCGTCGCCGTCATTTTCTTCACGGTCCTGATCGATCTCATCGGGTTCGGGATCATCATCCCGATCCTCCCCTACTACGCGCAGCGGTTGGGGGCGGGTGGTTTTGGGCTGGGTGCGTTGCTCGGGGTGTTCTCGGCCATGCAGTTCGTGGCGACGGCGTTCCTGGGCCGCACGTCGGACCGCGTGGGACGCCGTCCCATCCTCCTCACGACCATGCTCGTCAACGCCCTCGGCTACGTGCTGTTCGCGGCCGCGCACTCCTACGCGGTGCTGTTTTTCGCGCGCGTCGTCTCGGGGTTCGCGGGCGGCAACATCTCCGCGGCGCAGGCCTACATGGCCGACATCACGACGCCGGCGGAGCGGTCGCGGGGGATGGGCATGATCGGCGCCGCGTTCGGACTCGGCTTCATCATCGGTCCTGCGCTCGGCGGGCTGTCGGCGCACTACCTCGGGCCGTCCGCACCCGGACTCGTGGCCGCAGCCCTGTCGCTCGCCAACTTCGCGTCCGCGTACTTCGTGCTCCCCGAGTCGCTCAAGGCGGAGCATCGCACCGAGCGGGAGCTGTGGGACTTCTCGCACATCGGCGACGCGATCCGGCACCCGCGGCTCGCGCCCCTCATGATGGCCTGGGCGCTCGCGCCCTTCGCGTTCTCCGGCTACACGGTCGCGATTCCCTTGTGGGCAAACGTGACCTTCGGCTGGCGCGAGCAGCAGCTCGGGTGGTTCTTCACGGTGATCGGCGTGACGGCGGCGATCGTGCAGGGATACGGGTTCGGCAAGCTTGCGCGCCGGTTCGGCGATCGCCGGCTCCTGATCGTGGGCGGGTTCGGCATGGCGGCGACCATCGCCCTGGTTCCGGCGCTGCACTCCAGTGCTGCGCTGTACGCCTGGACGGCGGCGCTGGCGTTCTCGAACAGCATCTTCGGACCCGCGGCGACCGGGCTGGTCTCCGTGTTCGCCGATCCCACCGAGCAGGGGACCGTGCTCGGTGCCGCGCAGGCCCTGGCGGCTCTGGGCCGCCTGCTCGGGCCGCTCGTGATGGGCGCAGTGTACGACGCGTCGCGCCCGGCGGCGTTCCTGGTGGCGGGAGCGGTGATGGCGCTGGGGGGAGTGGCGTGTCTTCGGGTGCCGGCCGTCGAACCTCAAGCAGTTGAAGGCAGCGGCTAGACGCCGAGACAGGCGCCTAGACGCCCAGACGCCTAGCGGGTTGTAGGCGTGAGCATGCAGGTAGGCCTACCTCCTCCTAAACCCTCACCGCCGCTGGGCGTCTCGGCGTCTAGGCGTCTATTTGTGGCGTCTGCCTAGCCGCCTGCCTCCTTGTCGCTTCATATTCTCCTCACCCCCTGCAGGAGTTGCATGCGCAATGCGCGTGTACAAGACGCCGGAGATCCGCAACGTCGCGGTCGTCGGCCACGGCGCGAGCGGCAAGACCTCCCTCGTCGATGCCCTCGCGTTCGTGGCCGGTACGAACAAGCGTCACGGGTCCGTGAAAGACGGGACCGCCCTCACCGATTACACGCCCGACGAAATCGAACGCAAGTACTCGATCAACCTCGCCCTCGCCGTGGCGGAATGGCTCGACACCAAGCTCAACCTCATCGACACGCCGGGCTACCTCGATTTCACCGGCGAGGCGCTGGCGGGTGTCCATGCCGCCGATGGGGCCGTGGTGGTGCTCTCCGCCACCGGCGGCGTGGAGGTCGGCACCGAGAAGGTGTGGGACTACTGCGAAACGCGCGGCATCCCGCGGCTGTTCTTCGTGTCCCTGATGGACAAGGAGCACGCCGACTTCGAACGGGTCTACGCCCAGGTCAAGGAGCGGCTCACGCCGAAGGTGATCCCGGTGGAGATCCCGGTGGGCGAAGGCCCCGACTTTCACGGGATCATCAACCTCTTCTCGAAGAAATGCCACCTGTACAAGAAGGGGACGAAGGCGGGCGAGTACGAGGAGGTGGACGTACCGCCGGAGTATCAGGCGCGGTTCGAGCGCTACTCCAAGGAGCTGATCGAGCGCATCGCCGAGACGGACGACACCCTGCTGGAACGCTACCTCGGGGGTGAGGAGATCGGCCGGGACGAGGCAATCGCCGCCATGAAGGCCGGTATGGCGAAGGGCGAGCTCTTCCCCCTGTTCTGCGGGGCCGCCGAGCTCACCTACGGCATGCGCGCGCTGCTCACGAAGATGGTGGAGCTGGTCCCCACGCCGCACGAGCGGCCGCCCATCGAGGCGCAGCGGTGGGGGAGCGCGGAGCGCGTGACGCTCAGGGCCGACGACGGAGGGCCGTTCGTGGCACAGGTGTTCAAGACGATCTCCGAGCCGCACGTGGGCGACGTGACGTTCTTCCGGGTGTATTCCGGGACCGTGAGGAACGGCCAGGACGTCTACAACGCGCCCCGGGAGGCGGTGGAGAAGCTCAATCATCTGTGCGTCACGGTCGGCAAGGACCGCTTCGAGATCCCGGAGCTGCACGCGGGCGACATCGGCGCGGTCGCGAAGCTGCGCGATACGCATACCAACGACACGCTGTCCACCAAGGACCATGCGATCGTGCTGCCCAAGATCCCGTTCCCCGAGCCGGTGATCACCGAAGCCATCGACGTGAAGCAGCGAGGGGAGGAGGAAAAGCTCTCGAACGGCCTGCACAAGCTCCATGAGGAGGACCCGACGTTCCAGCACGAGTACTCCGGCGAGCTGGGGCAAACGCTGATCCGCGGCCTGGGGGAGCGGCACCTCGAGATCATCGTGGGCCGGCTGGCGCGCAAATTCGGCGTGCACGCCCTGATCGGGCGGCCCAAGATCGCCTACCGCGAGACGTTTCGCGCCAGGGCGGAAGGCCAGGGGAAGCACAAGAAGCAGACCGGCGGGCGCGGGCAATACGGGGACTGCTGGATCCGCATCGCGCCGCTGCCGCGCGGGTCGGGCTTCCAGTTCGAGGACCAGATCGTGGGCGGGGTGATCCCGCGCCAGTACATTCCCGCCGTGGAGCGCGGCGTCCAGGAGGCGGCGGCGCGGGGGCCGGTGGCCGGCTATCCGGTCGTGGACTTCAAGGTCGAGCTGTACGACGGCTCCTACCACGACGTCGATTCGAACGAAATGTCGTTCAAGATGGCCGGCATTCTGGCGTTCCGGAACGTGAGCCCGAACTGTAAGCCGGTGCTGCTCGAGCCGATCCTGGAGCTCGAGGTGTGGACGCCGGACGAGTATCAGGGAGCGGTGATGGGCGATCTCTCGTCGCGGCGCGGTCAGATTCTCGGCACGGAGCCGGACGGGCGGCAGGTGAAGATCAAGGCCCTGGTCCCCGAAGCCGAGCTCGACCGCTACGCCACCACGCTGCACTCGATCACGCACGGCCGCGGGACGTATCGCTCGAAGTTCCACGTCTACCAGGAAGTCCCGCCCGATGCGGCGCAGAAGGTCGCGGAGGTGCGCAAGAAAGAGCTGGAGGAGGCGAAGGCATGAGAATCTCGTGCCTGTGTGTTGCTCTCGCGGCCACGGGCTGCGTGCGGCCCGACAAGGGGTCCGCAACGTCCGACACGACCGTCACGCGCCCGGAGTCCACGGTCACCGTCGCGCCACCGGCGTCCCCGTCACCGGCTCCAGCGTCGACGCCGACGCCGACGATACCGGCCGCCACGAAGGTCGCCACGGTGCAGGGGTTCCTCACGCCGGAATCGGTGTTACACGACAGCGCGCAGGACATCTACTTCGTCTCCAACATCAACGGCAGCCCCATGGCGAAGGACAACAACGGCTTCATCAGCCGGGTACGGCCGGACGGGGCGGTCGAGAACCTCAAGTTCATCGAGGGCGGGCGCAACGGCGTCACCCTCAACGCGCCGAAAGGGCTGGCCCTCGAGGGCGACACGCTGTGGGTCGCCGATATCGACGCCGTACGGGCGTTCGACGCGAAGACGGGCGCGCCAATCGACACCGTGAGCTTGAGCAAGCTCGGGGCGGTGTTCTTGAACGACATCGCGGTCGGCCTCACCGGCGCACTGTACATCACCGACACCGGGATCCGGTTCGACGACGTGGGCAACGTGTTGCATCCGGGGCCGGATCGCGTCTTCCGCGTGGGACCGGACCGGGCGGTGACCCAGGCCATCCGCGGCGACACGCTGGGTCGCCCCAACGGGATCGCCGTGGATCCGGTGGGGAAGCGATTCATCATTGTCGAGTTCGGGGGACGATACGTGCTCGCCTGGAAGCCCGGGGACAAAGCGCCGAGCGTGGTCGCGAAGGGTCCGGGCGGCTTCGATGGAGTCGTCGTCGCGGGGGGCCGGATCATGGTGTCGAGCTGGGCCGATTCCACGGTGTCGAGCTACGAGACGGGGCAGGAGGTGAGACTGGTCGCGGGCATTCCCAGCCCCGCCGATATCGGCTACGACACGAAGCGGAATCGCCTGCTGATTCCGGTACTGCAGGGGAATCGCGTAGAGATCTGGCAGCTGCCATAGCGCGGACTCACGCACCCGGTTTCGTGTCGCGCCGGCGCAACAGGCAGGGCGACGCGACCGTTTGAGGGCGACCCTTCCCGCGAGGTGTAAATCTTGCTATCACTGCAGAGCCGCGTTCTTGAGGTGAGACTCCGGTGTTCGACGTCGGCGGCAGCAGTCGGCAAGAAATCCGAATCGTCATGGCAGACGATCACGCCGTCGTGCGCGCGGGACTCCGGGCGCTGCTGGAGAAGCAGCCGGGTTTCGTCGTGGTCGGCGAGGCCGAGACTGGCGGCGAGGCGGTCGCACTGACCGCGTCGTTGCGTCCCCACGTGGTCCTGATGGATCTCGCCATGCCCGGGGAAGGCGGCATCGACGCCACACGTCGCATCACGATGCTCGGCCTGGGGACCAAGGTCCTGGTGATCACCGCGCTGCCCCAGGAGCAGCAGTTGTGCGACGCGCTCGAAGCGGGCGCCAGCGGGTTCCTGCGGAAGGACGCGTCGGTGGAAGAGCTATCGCGGGCGATCCGCACCGTGGCGGGCGACCGGCTCTTCCTCGACGAGGACGCGGCCCGTCTGGTCGTGCTGCAGCGCTATCGCAAGACGGGCCAGATCGACGACGAAAAAGCCGCGGCGGAGCGGCTGAGCCGCCGCGAGCGCGAAGTGCTCGCTTTGCTCGCCCTGGGACACAGCTCCAAGGAAATTGGGCAGAAGCTGTCGCTCAGTCCGAAAACGGTGGACGAGTACCGCGCCCGCCTCAAGGATCGCCTCGGCCTGACGCGCCGGCCGGAGCTGGTGCGGTTTGCGCTGCGCACGGGGCTGCTCGTCGAGCCCGGGCCCGCCGGGCCCGTCACTCCCAACCTTCCGTCTTCACCTCCGCGAGCACCGACTCCAGGGGGTTGAGCTCCAGCTCCGTCGGCTGCGCCGGGAGCTGGAGGGTCGCCTCGGTCCGCGGTCCGCGCACGTTCACCCGCACGTAGGCGCGCCCGCCGCCGGCGAGTTCGATCCGGAGCGGTACCGGCATGACGAAGTCCTTGGGGACGTCCTCCTGGCGGATCCGGATGTGCAATTCGTACCGGTGCTCGGGCGTCGAGTCGGCCTGCCACGACAAGATGTAGGTCGGAATGGCCGTCCCGTTCACCCACTCGTCGAAGAACCAATCCATGGGCAGCCCAAGGTGCCTCTCGACGACCCGTTGAAAGTCCCGTGTGGTCGCCCGGCGGCCGCGGTACTGCTGGTAGAAGTCCTGCATCATGGCCGAGAAGGCGTCCTCCTTCATGGTGCGGAATTCGAGCATCAGGTTCCGCAGCATTTGGACGACCCACGCGCCCTTCTCGTAGACCATCACCTGGTAGTCGTCGGGACGGACCTCGGCCACGCGCGAGCCCAGCCCGGTCGGCAGCGCGTCGCCTCGCTTGGCCCGGATGTCGCGGCGCCAATCTTTCAGGTGCTTGAAGAACTTCTCGTTGTCGTTGAGCACGAGCTGCATGTACCAGAGCCCGGCGAAGTCGGCGAACCCCTCCGAGAGCCACGCGTCCCGATAGGTGGCCGGCTCGACCCCGATGCCCCACCACTGGTGCGCCATCTCGTGCGCTCGGAACATCTCCTCGGCCCCGTTCTCGCGGATCGACTGGAACGTCCACCAGGAGAGGTGGATCAGTCCCGGGAACGCCTGCCCGTGTCCGTATGGGATCTCGGTGGCGTAATAGCGCTGAAACAGGGGCGGGCCGAACACGCGGGTGAAGAACGCGAGGCTGTTGGCCACGTCGGCGCCCACGATCTGCTCGGGATCGCGCTGCCCCAGGAGGAGGCTGCGCAGATGGATGTGGGCTTCCCGGTTGAGGTGCACGGTCACCGGCGGGATGCGGGGGTCGGTGATCTGGAACTCGCTGAAGGGCCCGACGTTGAACGATGCCACGAACGCCGGCCGCTCGGTGACCCAGTGCGTCGTGCGTACGTCGCCCTCGACCCGCGTGTCGACCAGCCGACCGCTGCTCGCCAGTAGGTACTTGGCCGGCGCGTGGAAGGTCAGTTCCATGTCCGCCGCCTGCCCCGACCCGTACGTCGGGGCGCCATAGCGCGGGAACCAGAGACTGGCGGACTTCAGGAAAAACCAGTGATCTATGGCCGGCGGCAGGGCTCGCCGCACCGAGTCGCGCCAGCGGCGCGGGATCGAATCGGTCCACATCCGCTCGATCTGCTCCATGAGCGAGCCGAAGGTGATGAGGTCGCCATGGTAGGCGATACGCAGGGATCGTGTCTGGCCGGCGGCGAGCGGCGTCGCGAATCGCACCCACAGCTCCGGGCTGTGCTTGGCCCGGAAGAAGCTGTCCACCGACCCCATCTCGTCGAGCACCGAGTCGACCTTCAACTCGTGGTATAAGAGGAACGGCACCCAACGCACGCCGTCGCGCCGCGCGGTCACGCGGATCGAGGCTTTCGCCGAGAAGTCCAGGTCCTTCCCGAGGGTCGTTTCCACCTGGTAACGCTCGAGCTTCAGCGGATCCGGGCGCTCGACGCCCACGACCACGCTGTCCTGGAGATCCTCGACTCGCGGAAACTGCGACACGATCTGGACCTTCTGCCTATCGAGCTTGCCGCCCCGGAGCAGCGCGATCTGCTCCGGCTGCTCGGGATCGACCTGGAACATCAGGTCTTCACCATGTGCGCGCTTGACGTGACCGTAGAAGAAGCCGTTGGCATACCCGTTCAGGAGGGCGCTCATCAGGGTGGAGCTCTCCGCCTCGTGCGAGCGTCCCTCGAGCAGACGATCGCGCGCGTCGCCCACGGGTCCCGTCGCGTCGCCGCCGACGGACCCGGGGCCGAAGCTGAGCTGGCGCGTGAGCTCCCACAGCGTGGAGTCCGTGAACACCAGGACGGCGGCGGTGATCTCGGTGTTCAAGACCGAGTCGCCGAGCACGTGGCTGAGCTGGGCGCGCTCGACCGCCAGCGGCGGCACGAACGAGACCGCGCCCCGACCGACGAACACCGCGCCCATCGTGCGGCCCGCGACCGGGGTCAGGAGGTAGAGCCGGCCTTCGGCGAAGCGGAACTGGATGGCATCACGCTGGAGCGTGAGGTTCTTGACGGTGGCGACGCTGTCGCCCCGCGGCGCCAGCTTGCGCAGGGCCTCGAACACGGGCTCGTAGCGTTCGGCGGCGGCGCCGCTGGCGAGCACCGGCGGCGCTCGTTCCCCCGTGTCCAGTCGCTGTGCGCTCGCGGGCGTGACCAGGCCGCAAGGGCACAGCAGCGCGACAGCAGCGAGACGGCAGAAGGACGTCACGCGGAGCTCCGACGCTTGGTCGGAGCAAGAAATGTGGCGCCGCCGCCAGCCTCGTGGCTCAGCAGCGAATGTCGCGTCCCCGCCACAGCCATGACGAGCTAGCCGACCAGAATCGGCTCCTCGCGGGCGGGCTGCCGGTAGACGTAGCGCTGGCCGGCGTAGTTCCGCAGCACCACCGCGTCATCGGTGAGCGACTCGACGTACTCGGGGAGGAGCGGGATCTTGCCGCCGCCGCCGGGGGCGTCGATCACGAAATGCGGCACGGCGAGCCCCGAGGTCCAGCCGCGCAACGCGCGGATGATCTCGAGGCCCGTTTCGACGGTCGTCCGAAAGTGCTCCGCGCCGGCGACCTGGTCGCACATGTAGATGTAGTAGGGCCGGACTCGGGCGGCGAGCAGTTTCTGCATCAGGAGCTTCATGACCGCGACGTCGTCGTTCACGCCCTTCAGAAGGACGGTCTGGCAACCGAGCGGGATGCCGGCGTCGGCGAGCCTGCCCAGGGCCTCGACCGCGGCGGGCGTGAGCTCGTCCGGATGGTTGAAGTGCGTATTGATGTAGAGTGGATGGTACCGCCGCAGGATGCCGCACAGCTCCGGGGTGATGCGCTCCGGGAGGTGGCACGGCACGCGGCTCCCGATGCGAATGATCTCGAGATGCGGGATCGCCCGCAGGCGGCGGCACAGCTCGTCGATACGGCGGTCGGAGAGGAGCAAGGGGTCGCCCCCCGACATGATCACGTCGCGGATCTCGGAGTGCGCTTCGAGGTAGCGGAACGCCGACTCGAGCTCGCGCATCGAAATCTTCTCGGGGTCGCCCACCTTGCGGCGCCGGGTGCAGAATCGGCAATACGACGCGCACACCGGCGACACGAGGAACAGGGCCCGATCGGGATAGCGGTGGGTGATGTTGGGGACGGGCGAATGGGCGTCCTCGGCGAGCGAGTCGACCAGTCCGTCGCGCACCTCGAGCTCCTGCAGATCGGGCACGTATTGCCGCCAGATCGGGTCGCCGGGGGACTTGATCAGGTCGACCATGGCCGGCGAGATGCGGAACTCGAAGTTGAGCGCGGCCTGCCGCAGGCGCTCGAGGTCCGGGAACTGCTCCGGGCCGAATTTCGCGACGAGCGCGTCGAGCGAGGCGAGGCTTTTCTTACGCAGTAGCTCTTGCCAGGACTCCATGCGTCAGGTCCTTGAGATAGATCACCAGATCGTCGCCGGCCGTGTAATAGCCCGGGATCTGCGCCGCGCGGGCGTAGCCGCGACGCTCGTAGAAGGCGCGCGTGGGCCCGTACTCGGCGCGTGATGACGTCTCGACGATGATCAGTCGTCCGTTATCCGTCATCAGTGTGTCTTCGACAGACGCCAACAGCTGGGTACCGACCCGCTTGCGCTGCCACGCGGGGTCCACGACGATCCAGTACAGGTCGTAGGTCCCGGACGTCCCCGGCGTGGGGCCCCAGCAGGCGTAGCCCACGAGCTCGTCGCCGGAGAACGCTCCGAGAAAACGGTATTCCTCGTCGCCGGCGAGGGCGTCGTCGAGCAGCTCGACCGCTATGGCGACTTCGTCCGGCCGGAACAGGCCGGTGGCCGCGGTGAGCAGCTCAAGCCGTGCGCGTTGGGCGCGGCCGACGGGACGGAGCGAGCAGCTCACGCGCCGCCTTGGCCCCCTGCGCGTCGCGCAACGCCACCTCCGCGATGCGGCGCACCAGCTCGGCGTAGTCCCATCCCGCGGTCTTGGCCATGCGCGACAAGCCGGCATCGTCGTTCAAGTCGGGGTTGGGGTTGACCTCGAGGATCCAGACGCGACCCTGCTCGTCGAGCCGCAGGTCCACGCGGCCGTACCCCTTCCCCTGCATCACGCGCCACGCCGCCTCGGCGACGCGCACCAGCCGGTCGGCGAGCTTCTGGGGGATGTTCGCCGGGCAGACGGGCACGCTCCCCAGGTCGTCGGGCGAGCCGGCTTCCCACTTCCCGGCGTAGGTGAGGATCGGCCATGCCCCCTCGGGCATGCGGCTGAAGTCGATCTCGGAGATCGGCAGCACCCGGCTCCCGACGAACCCGACGTTGAACTCGCGCCCGGCGACGTATTCCTGGACCAGGACCTCGTCGAACTGCTCGGTCATGGCGGCTACGCGGGCCCGCAGGCCCTTGCGGTCGCCGACCACCGAGCCGCGATCCAGCCCCGCGCTCGCGTCCTCCGCCGCCGGCTTGACGATCGCGGGGAGCGGAAAGTCGTCCTCGATCTTGCCTTGCGCCACGGTCCAGCGCGGGATCGGGAGGCCCGCCTGCGCGAGCAGCGCGTTGACGATCGGCTTGCGGCGGCAGGCGGCGATGGTCCAGAGGCTCGCGCCGGTCAGCGGGATCCCGGCGAACTCGAGCGTGCCCACGACGTGCTCTTCCCATTCGCTCCTGCCGTGGACGCCTTCGCACAGGTTGAAGACGAGGTCGGCGCGGCGCGCCACTTGGAACCAGCGCATGTCGTGTCGCACGGGGACCTTGCGGATCTCGTGGCCGGCGCCCATGGCGCCGAAGATCGCGCCGATCTCGTCCACGGCTTTCATCACGCCGCGCACGTCCTCCGGCGTCCAGTCTTCGGCGCCGGGGTCGTAGAGGATGACGAGCTTCACGCGGACGCCGCCGCCGCATGCAGGGGCGCGCCATGCTGCGCCCCTCCCACTGCACGCCGTCCAACCTCGATGTCGCGCCCCGTGAGCCGCCGCCAGGCGACGCGTACGACTTCCTGGATCAGCTCGTCGTAGCCGAAGCCCGCGGCGCGGGCCGCCTTGGGGAAGCAGGAATTCATCGCCGGGTCGGGGATGATGCCCGGGAGGGGGTTGAGCTCGAGGATGTTGGGAACGCCGAACCGGTCGACCCGGACGTCGACGCGGCACCAGTCGCGGCAGCCGAGGGCGTGGTAGGCTTCGAGCGCCGTGCGCTCGATCTCACGATACAGTCCGGCGGGCACGCGCGCCGGGCACTGGAAGATCGCCAGCGGCGCCTCCGGCCGGTCCCACACCCACTTGGCTTCGTAGCCGTATACGGGCGGCGCGCCCCGGGGCAACGTCGAGAAGTCGAACCCGATCACCGGCAGGCAGTACGCCTCGAGGCCGTTCCCGAGAATGGCGACTGTGAACTCCGGGCCCGGCAGGTACGTCTCGACCAGCACCGGCTCGGCGTATCGCTCGACCAGGAACCGGACGCGCTGCCGCAGCGCCGCCGGGCCGTCGCACAGGTTGTTGCTGAACACACCTTTGCCCGATCCCTCTGCCACCGGCTTCACGAAGACCGGGAACGGCAGCGCGAGGCGGTCAACGTCGTCCGCGGTCTCGAGGCACACGAACGGTGCGGTGGGAACGCCGCGGAAGGCCAGCGTCTCCTTGGTGCGCCCCTTGTGGAGCGAGAGCGCGAGCGTGAGCGGATCGGAGCCGGTGTAGGGGATGCTCAGGTACTCGCAGATCGCCGGGACGAGCGCCTCGCGACTCTGGCCGCGGAATCCTTCGGCCATGTTGAACACCAGATCGGGACGGGAGAGCGCGAGCTTTTGTGGTAAGAACTGATCGGCTTCGAGGCGGATGACCGTGCCGAAGAGACCGAGAGCCTGCTCCACCGCGGTGATGGTGGCCGGGTCGTCCCACTCGGCGTACGCGTCGTTGGTACTGTCGGGATCGTCGGTGGACGCGGGCTCCGGCTTTTCGTTGTATGCGAGACCGATTCGCATGTGGTCTCGGGTGACCTCCTACAAAAAAGGCCGCGGGTGCGGTCTGTGAATCGAAGAACGAGTTCTCGAATAGAGAATAAGAAAAGCCGAAGCGATGCGCAATAGGCAATTCGGAATTTTTTTTCGGATGACGCGCGTCACACCTTGTGGTACGCGACCCGCGCCGCCTCCTGTCGATCGTCGGCGACGTAGATGTCGAAGTCGGAGAAGAGCGCAGGCGCTTCGCGCTGCAGGATGCGCAGACACGCGACCGCCATGCGTCGGATTTCGAGCTCCGCGCCCTCGCCCGAGCGCAGCTCCAGCATCGTGCGCCACGCGCGCGCGTTCCCCGACACGACGATCTTCACCTCGGTGGCGTTCGGCAGCACGCTCCGTGCCGCCTCCCGCGCCATCTTGCGACGGTGCACTTTGTCCGCGACCCAGTCGTAGCGTTGCATGAGCGCCTCGACGGCGCGCACGTACGCGACCTGTGCGTCCGCGACCTCCGCCTGCCACTCCGCCTCGAGCTTGGCGTCGCCGAGGATCGCCGGCGGCATCACGAACGCCGCGTGCGATTCGTCGACGTAGCGCTGCGACAGCTGGGAATAGCCGAACCCGGCCCGGTGCCGCACCAGCTCGTGCGAGCAGGAGCGCGAGATCCCTTCGATCAGGAGCACGTAGACGGCGTGCTCCAGCACGGAGCCATGTCCCTGCTTCTTGATGTTCTCGAGGTACTCGGCCGTCGACCGGTTCGCCGGGTTGTGCTGGCTCATGTAGCAGACGCGCCCCGCGAACTCGGCGAGCCGCTCGCCGGACGAAGCATCCCCCTGCCACTGCACCCGCAGGTGCGCGGGCTCGAGGAACTCCGGGCGGGCGATGAGGGTGACGCGGGGGGCGCGGAACACTTCCATAGGGGCTAGGGGCCAGGGCTCGGGGTTGCCAGATCGACCTTCGGGATCGCCCAACCGGCGGTCCGTTCCACTTCGCGCAGCCGGGCGGCGATGTCGTCGGGAATCGCCGCCGCCGCCGGACCGACCTTCAGGTCCGCGAGCGGCGCCCAGTCGGCCGAGGGGATAATAACACCGGGATTGAAGATCGAGCGCGCATCGTAGGCGCGCTTGACTCCCCGGAACAGTGCCGCCACCTCGGGCCCGTAGAACCGCTCGGGCAGTCCGGCCCGCAACCGGCCCACGCCGTGCTCGCCGCTCGGCGTGCCGCCCAAGCGGAGCAGCAGCTCGACGGCGTCCCGGTACAACGCCGCCAGCCCGTCGCTCCAGCCGGGGCGGGTCACGTCGGGCAGCGCGTTGACGTGCACGTGGCCATCGCCGGCGTGGCCGAAGACCGCCACCGGGATGCCGTGGCGCTCGGCGGCCGCCCTGATCCCCGCGACGTACGCCCCCAGCCGCTCCAGGGGCACACAGCCGTCCTCGACCACCTGGAGCGAGCGCTGCGTGTCGGGGAGCCGGGCCAGGGCGGGGCTCGCGAGCCGCCGCACCGCCCACAGCCGCTCCAGCCCCGCCCGGTCCACGGCGGTGGCCACGTGCGCCGTGCTCGCCGCGAGGCCCCGGACCGCATCGCCCACCACGCCCCGTGCCGCCGCCTGCGTCTCGCGCTCGAATTCCACCAGCAGCAGGCTCTCGAGACCCTCGGGCAGGTCGACGCCGGCCGGGCGTATGAAATCGAGCAGCGTGCGATCGAGCAACTCGACCGCCGAGGGGTTGAGGGCGACGAGGTACGGCACCGCTTCCGTCAGTTGCTCCAGCGTGCGGAACCCCAGCGCCACGCCGGCCACGTCGGCCGGGATCGGCTCGAGCCGCCACTGGACCGCGGTGACGAATGCCAGGGTGCCCTCCGAGCCGATCAGCAGATCCAGCTCGTCCCCCGACTCGGCGAAGTGGTTCAGGGCATACCCAGCCGAGTTCTTGCGCGTCTTGGGAAATCGACCCGCCACGAGCCGACGCTGGTCGGCAGACAGGGGGAACCTGTCCCCGCTCCCCGCTCCCCGTGTGACGCGCCGAGCCTCCCCATCGGCTCCGATGAGCTCGATCGCTTCCACCCAGCGTCGCACGCTGCCGCACCGCACCGAGCGCGGGCCGGCGGCGTTGGTGGCGACCATCCCGCCGGACGTCGCGAACCCGCCGGAAGAGGGATCGGGCGGAAGCCGCAGGCCGAATGCCCGCGCCGCGTCCGTCACGGCCGCCCAGGTGACGGAAGCGCCCGCCCAGAGCGTGCGTCGCGACCAGTCGGGGGCGGTCCAACGGAATCCCTGACTCATGTCCACGACGACGTCTCGCCCCACGCTCCCGCCGGCCATCCCGCTCCCCGCTCCTCGCGGCACGAGGCGCGTGCCTGTCTCTGCCGCCCAGCGCACCAGCCGTTGCAGTGCCTCCACGCCGTGCGGGACGGCGACCGCTGCAGGCACGATGCGGTGGATCCCCGCGCCCTCGGAGTAGGCAGCGCGGATGCGGGGATCCGTGAGCAGGTGGGGCTTCGGTTCCAAGAGCGTGCGCGGTACGCGGTTGTCCCCGAAAGCTACCGCGTAGGGCGCACCGCGCACGTTTCACGCTTGACACGACCATGGCGCCGGGTGATGCTTGACCCCCATGGCCGTCGACGCGGCGTCTTCCCGCGCCCAGCTCATCCGAATCGAGACCGACCGCCGGCTCGGCCACGAGTGGGACGAGTGGGATGGCAAGCCGCTTCCCGGAAACGGCGATTTCTCGGCGCAACCCGGTCTCTTCTTCCAGTGTGCGGCGCTGAGCGTCGCCTTGGCCCCGGCGGTCGCCGCGGCCGTGATTTTCCTGCTCGCCCCCCGCCTCGCCGGTGTGTGGGCGTCGTTGCCCCGCGCGCTCTGGCTGGCGCTGGCCGGGGCGACCGTCATCTCCTGGCTGTGGTTCGGCCTGCTGCTGCTTTCCTTTTATCGGCGCGTGCGGCTCTTGCCTGAGGGGTGGCTCGAGCGGGGGCCATACCTCATCCTGATGAGCGTCACGTCGTACGTCGCCCGGGCCTTCGGGAAGCGGGACTGGGTGGAGCACGCCGGCATCGACGTGTACAACTCCCTGGCCGAGCGGCGGACTCGGACCGTGGGGAAGGGTGAGCTGCTGGTGCTCATCCCGCGCTGCCTGTCCAAGGAAGCGCTGGACGGCGTGCTGACGATCGCAGGACGCTACGAGGTGCCCGTGTTCGTCGCCACCCGGGGACAGTTGGCGCGGCGCGTGATCCGAGAGCGGCGGCCCCGCGCGGTGGTGGCCGTGGCCTGCGAGCGCGACATGACGACCGGGCTGCGCGACGTGGCCGGCAAACTCCCCGTGCTCGGTCTGACCATGCGCCTCCCCAGCGGACCCTGCCGGGACGCCATGCTCGACCTGGACACGATGGAGCGGTGGGTAAAGAGCTGGGTCGGCTCGTAGCGACGGCTACCGCGCCGACTGCGGCGTGCCGAGCTTCTGCTTCGCTTTCTCGATCAGCTCCTGCGCCACCTTGTAGCCGGCGTGCTCCGGGGGTGCGATCACTTCGAGGTCCCGCTCCGTGCGCGACGGATCGACGCGTGGGCGGTACACGGGCTCCACGGTGAGCCGTGTCTGCCCGGGGACCCAGGGGTCGGCCCAGCAGCGGATCTTGACGGTCGCCGGCGGATCGGCGATGTCGCGCGGGTGGCGGTAGGAGCGGCGCCGGGTGGCGTCGTACCAGGAGGTTTCCACGTAGCCGTCGCGCACGTTGAGGCGCTCTACCTCCAG
>QHUT01000002.1 GCA_003222055.1 Gemmatimonadota bacterium | reverse complement strand
CGGCAACATGTCCACGACGTAGACGTCGGGCCAGCCGTCGTTGTTCACGTCCGCGATGTCGAGCCCCATCGACGACAAGCTGATGTAGGGCATCTCCTGCTCCAGCCGCTCGCTGAACGTGCCGTCGCCCTTATTGATGTATAGGTAGTCGCGCTCGAAGAAGTCGTTGGCCACGTAAATGTCCGGCCAGCCATCGCGGTTCAGGTCGCTTACGCCGACCCCGAGACCCAAACCGATCTCGCTCCCGTAGATGCCGGCCTGCGCGCTCACGTCCACGAAGTGCCCGCCCTCGTGGCGGTACAGCCGGGCGCCGCCCAGCGCGTCGCGGACGTCGCGCGTGTTTTTCAGCTCGAAGCTCGCCACCGGGCGCGGTGAGTTGTTGATCACGAACAGGTCGAGATCGCCGTCGCGGTCGTAGTCGAAGAACACCGCCTGGGTGGAGTAGCCCGTGTCGGCCACGCCGTAGGCGGCCGCCTGCTCCACGAACGTGGGGACGCCCTGCGGGTTCAATCCCTGGTTGATGTACAGCTCGTTCGCCCGCAGCTTCCCGTCCCCGTTGCCCGCATGGCAGACGTAGATGTCGAGTCGTCCGTCGCCGTTCACGTCGGCCAAGGTGACGCCGGTGGTCCACCCCCGGCTGTGCAGGCCGGCCTCGGCCGTGACGTCCCGGAAGCGGAATTTCCCTTCGTTCAGGTACAGCCGGGTGCCGCCGAGATTGGACGTGAGCACGATCTCGGGGAGGCCGTCGCCGCTGAAGTCGCCGAGGGCGACGCCGCCGCCGTTGTAGTAATTGCGGTAGGTGAAGACGTTCAGGTCGTGGGTGTCGCTGAGACGATTCTCGAAGCGGACGCCCGTATAGCTCGAGGGGAGCAGCGTAAACAGGTGACCGTCAGGGGGGGGCGGCGAGGGATCGGAGGCGGCGGAGCAGCCGGCCAGCAGGCACAGGATGGGCATAGAACGATGTAGGGGCGCAGCATGCTGCGCCCCTACATGGTCCTGACATCCGCGGTGGCGCTTCCCCCGCAGGAAGCCTATGGGCAAGCCGCCGTGCCGTACCCCGGGTTCTGACACAGCCGGGGGTTGGCGTCGATCTGCGACTGTGGAACCGGCATCAGGACGTAGTAGTCCGGCCTGGCCGTCTTGCCGCCGACCAGCGACGGGTCGTCCACGCGCCCGGTGTACTGGCCGAACCGGATCAGGTCCTGCCGCCGCTTGCCTTCGCCCAGCAATTCGAACAGCCGCTCCCTGAGGATCACGGGGCGACTGACAGCGGGGAGCGGCGCCGCGACCGTGTCGCGGCGCGCCCGCAGCGCGTTGAGCAGTTGCAGCGCCGTGGCCGGGTTCCCCAGCTCATTCTCGACCTCGGCCTTGATCAGATACATCTCGCCCAGGCGGAACCAGGCGAAGTCGTTGCCGCTGTTCCACGACACGTGGTTCGGGTCCACCGGCCACTTGTAGACCCGGGCCCCGGTTGCTTCCGTCGCCTTGCGGATGCTGTCAATGGTAACGGTGAATATCAGCGGGCTACCGGAGCGGTCGTTGACCAGCGCGCCCGTCAGCACGTCACGCTGCTGGCCGACCAGGATCACGTTCCGCCGCTTATCCGGCGGGGTGCCGGTCGAGTCGAAGGCGCGGTAGGTCTGCGCCTGGACCGCGAACCCGTTCCAGGGCGTGAGCGGGGCGTACTGGTTGTAGTGCAGAATCGCCATGGCGTAATCGAGGCCCAGACCGTCCGCGGCGATGAACTTCACCACGAAGATGTTCTCGGGCGACTTGTAGTTGTCGGCGCGGAAGTTCTGAGGGAACGAGTCGGCCAGCCGGTAGTAGGGGGAATTCAAGAGGCGAGTGGCCGCGGAATCGGCCGCCAGGCACGCATCCACGCCCCCGCTGACCAACACACCGGCGCACGAGTTGTATGTCGTGGCGCTGATTCCGCCTGCGGCACCGTCCTTCGTGAAGACGCCGGCGTTCAGGTACATGTTGGCCAGGATGGCATCCGCGCCGCCCTGGGTCAAACGTCCGTTGTCCTCCACGGGACGCGTGGCCGGGAGCCCCGAGTCGCGCGCCGCGATCAGCTCTTTCTCGACGAAGTCGAACACCTCACGGCGCGTGTTGCGCGGGTGCTTCGCGACCTCCGTCGTGGTGACGATCGGCACGCCGCCGAAGAAGTCCATCAGGAGGTAGTAGTAGAAGGCACGGAGCGCCCTGACCTCCGCGATGATCGACGCCTTGTTCGCGAAGGTCGTATTCTGGACCGCGGAGAGGAACAAGTTCGCACGCGCGATGCCGGCGTACGGGTTGTTCCATATCGGGTTGAAGAAGTTGCTGGTGGCGATGCTGGTCGGCGTCCAGGTCATGTTGTGCAAGTCGATCCACTGGCCGTTGTCGTTCCAGTCCGGTCCCCGGATCGGCTCGACCATCTCGTCCGTGGTCATCTCGATCGCGTCGTACAGGGGGCCCTCCGGCGCCGTGGTCCGCAGCTGTGCATACACGCCGGCGAGTGCCGCGAGCACCTCCGCCTCGTTGGTGAAGAAGTTGCTGGTCGAGATGAGACTCGGCGGCGTCTCAGCCAGGTCGGTGCACCCCTGCAGCGGCACCAGCAGCGCCAAGACCCCTGCCGCTCCGATCGACGCCTTCACAAGGAATCGCTTCATGGGACCAGAGCCTCCTCAGAACATGAGACGCAGGCCACCCGTAATCGTGCGGGGCCGCGGATATGTGAGATAATCGATGCCACGCACTGCCGTGCCGGTGCCTGAGAACACCTCGGGGTCGAGGCCCGAATACCCGGTCAAGAGCACCAGGTTGTCGGCCGAGACGTACAGCCGCGCGCTGCGCGCCGAGCGCGTCAGCACCGGCAGGTCGAGATCATAACTCACCGTGATGTTCTGCAGGCGCGCGAACGTGCCGCTCTCGATCCAGCGCGACGAGAAGATCGCTGGTTCGTTGATCCCGGTCGGGTCGGTCAGGGCGGGCCGCAGGAAGTTCTCGTTGTGAGCCGCGTTCGCTTTCGCGGAGTAGACGAGCGCCGTGTTGTTGAAGACTTTCGCGCCCACCGACGCCCGCACCAGGAAGGAGATGTCGAACTTGCCCCAGGTCACCTGATTGTGGAACCCCACGGTGAAGTCGGGATTGGCGTTGCCAAGCTCGCGGTAGTCGGTGGCATTCGGCGCGAGCCCCGTCGTGGTGCGCCCGTTGCCCGGGCCCGCGGTGGTGTCGCACCCTGTCGTCGCCGAGGTGCAGAAGAACACCTGCTTCCCCGTGTTGTCGACACCCAGGAAGACGGGGCCGAAGAACGTGCCGAGTGGAGAGCCTGGGAAGATGCGCTCGGCGTTCTGACCGCTCTGCCCCTGCCCGCTGACGGCTCCGGTCGTGAAACCCGTGGAGGTGGCCAGCTCGGTCACCTTGCTGCGCTCCGCGGCGAACACGACGCCGGAACGCCAGACGAGACCCGGGTGCGAGACAAGGACAGCGTCGAGCGATAGCTCGACGCCGCTACTGTGCAGCTTGCCCACGTTGATGAGCTGCTGGGGCGCCAGCGCCGGCTGGGGCACGTCGATCGTGAGCAGCAGATCCTTGGTGTTCTTTACGTAGTACTCGACGCTCCCGGAGAGGCGGTTGCTCAGCAGGCCGAAGTCGACGGCCCCGTTGACCTGCGACGTCTGCTCCCACTTGAGGTTCGGGTTGCCGTTACTGTTCGCGATGACGCCACCGTGCGGCACGTCGCCCCACGGGTACGTGGCACCGCTGCCGCTCGTCAGCGTGATCTGGGATGTATACGGATTGACGCCCGGGTTTCCCTGCAGCCCCCAGCCGAGGCGCAGGCGCAGGTCCGAGAACGGCCCGCCCTGGAGGAACTTCTCCTGGCTGAGGCGCCACGACGCGGACAGCGCCGGGAACAGCCCCCATTTGTGCCCGACGGCGAACTTGGATGAGCCGTCGTAGCGCACTACGCCGGTCAGGAAGTAGCGGTCTTTGAACCCGACGTTGGCCCGCCCGAAAAAGGACGCGAGCCGAAACTCGTAGGCGCTGTCATTGGCGTTTCTGGTGGTGGCGGCACTGAGATTGTTGAAGCCATACGCGTCCGTGAAGAACCCGATGCCTTCCGCCTGCACCCAGTTGCTCTTGAACTTGCTGTATTCATACCCGCCCACGACGTCGAGGCTCGTGCCTTCGCCCACCTGGCGCTGGTAGGTGAGCTGCGTCTGGATCGTCTGGGTGGCGTTATCGAGGTTCTGCTGCTGCGCCAGCCCGTTCCCCAACGACCTGCCTACCGGGCTCGCGTTGGGGTAGTACTCTTGCCGGTCACCACTCGAGTGGTCCAGCCCGACGTTGACCCGCGCCGTCAGACCGGGCGCCACGTCGAAATCGGCGCTGGCGTTGCCCAGGGTGCGGGTCGTGTGGCCGATGTCGATGAGCTGATTCGCCATCGCCACGGGGTTGTGCACCGAGCCGGCAGGGTCGTAGTAGTGCGTCCCGAGCGAATCGGTCATGGTGATGGGCAGGGTCGGGTTGTAGACGACGACGTTTTGGAACACGCCCCCCTGGAAGCCACCCTGGTTCTCGTAGGTCAGGTAGGTGTCGTTGACCCGCGAGGTCGTCACGTTGACCCCGATCCGCAGGCGGCCGTTCAGGTCCGAGTGGGTCGCGGTGAGCCGGCCCTGAATCCGCTCGAGACCGGTGGAGAGCGTCACGCCCTCCTCCTTCGCGTAATTCATGGAGGCGCGATAGCGCGTCGCTTCGCTCCCGCCGGAGAACGCCAGGTTGTGATTGTGCGTGACGGACGTGCGGGTGATGGCGCGATCCCAATCGGTATTCGAGATGACGCGGCTAGTATCGCCCGGGTTGGGACCGGTCTTTACCAGTATCCCCAAATGTATCAGGGCCGAATCCGACAGATTCCCCGCCGCCACCTGCTGCCGGACGTACTGCACGTACTCAGCCGAGCTCAGCAGGTCCAGGTACTTCGCTGGGCTGGCAGTCGCCACGTAGCCGTCGTACTCGAAGGTCGGGCCGCCGCTCGTTTGCCCGCGCTTCGTCTCGATCAGGATCACACCGTTCGAGGCGCGGCTGCCGTAAATCGCCGTCGCGGCCGCGTCCTTGAGCACTGTGATCGACGAGATGTCGGCCGGGTTGAGCAGGTTTAACGGGTTACGGGCGAGCATCGGGTCGCCGAAAACCCCCATTGCCTGAGGCTCGGTCGGCACGTTGTTGATCGGAACACCGTCGACGACGTAGAGCGGGTCGTTCGTGGCACCGCCCACGCCGATGGAACTGCCCCCGCGGATGAGCACCTGCCGCCCGGCGCCGGGCTCGCCGTTGTCCGCGGTGATATCCACGCCCGCCGCTCGGCCCGAGATCATCTGATCGACGTTGGTGGTCACGCCCTTGTTCGCCGCATCGGCGTTGACTGTGGAGACCGAACCCGTGATGGCCTCGCGGCGCTGCGTACCGTACCCCGTCACCACCACCGGTTCGAGAATCGCGGCGGCCGGGACGAGGCTGAGCTCCACGGCGCTCGCGCCGCCCGCCGTGACGGTCACGGCCTGGAATTGGGAACCATACCCGATCCGGGTCGCGCGCAGCCGTTGCGCTCCCGCGTGAACGCCGGTCAGCCGGAACGTGCCGTCGTTCCTGCTGAGGTCTCGAAGCGGCGTGCCGGGGACGGCCACTTCGACGTTGGCGAGGGGTTGCTGGGTCGTCTGGTCGACGACCTTTCCCGCGATGACGCCAGTCGAATCCTGTGCGCCGAGTGGGACCGCCCAAAACAGGCCAGCGACCAGCGCGGGAGCGAGGTGACGGACAATTTTCATACGTCGGTGCCCTCTACCGTGGGAGTGAAAGTGCCGCTGTCGCTTGAATTCTCCCCCTATCCTTCCCCTGAACGGAGCGTTGTCAAGGACCCTCATTTCGCGTCGTACCCCGCGTATTCCCCCCGCTGGTACACGTTCCCCTTGTACTCCTGGTCGACGTGGATCCCGATCTTGGACGTGTAATAGGCCCGCGCGGTCCAGTGCTTGAGCTCCTGGAAAAAGTGGTCCGCGGGAGTCTTGGGGTCGTGCTCGCCCGCCGCCATGCGCGTCAGCACGGCCACCCGCTGCTCGGCCGTGCCCTGCATGAAGGCCTTCCCATTGAGCTCATGCGACAGGGCGTCCACCGCCGCGAGCCCCGCGCGCCACCTGGCCTGCTGCTCGGGCTCGAGCGACTCGGACAAGCGGAAATCGATGTAGACCGCCACGCCCGCCGCGCGGGCGCCCGGAGAATGGGCGTCGGTGGGGATGAGGATGTCCATGAGCTCTTCCAGCAAGGCGAGTTCCGGCCCGGTGAAAAACTTCGGCGCCATTCTTGCCGCTTGGGCCGCCTGTGCCGCCCCTGCCGCCCCCGCTGCGCCTGGGGCCACGAGCGGTGCCGCCAGGGCAGCGGCGGTGGCCGCGAGCATTTCGCGACGCGTGACTGTCATATGTTCCCTTTCTTGAATTCGCCCGCCAGGTACTCACACGAGCGCCACGCCAGCGCCATGATGGTCCACGTGGGGTTCTGACACGACGCGCTCACATGAGTGGACCCGTCGACGACGAACAGATTCTTCACATCGTGTGACTGCTGGAACTGGTTCACCACCGATGTCTTGGGGTCGTTCCCCATGCGTGCCGTGCCCAGCTCGTGAATCGACCACCCCTCGGTGAGCATCTTATCGTCCGTGCCCACGACCTCGATCCCCGCCTCTTCGAACATCTCGCGCCCGGCGACCACCATGTCCTCGCACATCTTGCGCTCGTTGTCGCCGAACTGATAATGAAAGCGCAGTGTGGGAATCCCCCACGCGTCCTTCTCGTCGGGGTCCAAGTCCATGTAATTCTCGTAGCGCGCCAGCACTTCGCCGAACCCCCCCATCCCGATGAACGCCCCGGCGTGGTCACGCACGTCCTTCTTGAATTGCGCGCCGAAGCCCGGCGTCCCCATGGCGTTTCCCGGGAAGATCGAGAAGCCACCGCTCCCCTCGAAGCCGTAGCCACGCACGAATCCCGGCTGCCGGTCCTTGAGGTTGCGGAACCGCGGGATGTAAAACCCGCCCGGCCGGCCGTCGTCGAGCGTGGGCGGCTTGCCGACCAGCTCCTTCACGAGCCCGGAGACGCCGGGGCCCATCACGTGCTCGCAGAAGTTGTGGCCTACGTGTCCACTCGAGTTGCCGATGCCGTTGGGATGCTGCGGCGAGCGCGACAAGAGCAACAGCCGCGCCGACTCGAGCGTGGACGCCGCCACGATCACGACCTTGGCCTTGGCTTCATACGACTTGCGCGTGGCGCTGTCGATGAACCCGATCCCGCGCGCCTTGCCGGTGTTCTTGTCGACCAGCACCTCGTGCGCGATCGAGTTGGTGCGAATCGTCAGATGCCCGGTGTCCATGGCCGGGTAGATCAACCCGGTGGGCGAATCGAACGCGGCGTGGATGTCGCACCCGCCGGGCCGGCGGTCGCACGCCCCGCGGCCGTAGCACTTGCTGCGGTATCTGTTGTGCTTCAACCCGTCGGTCGTCACGCCGGCGCGGTACGGCGTGAGCACGCGGCCCATCTTCTTCAGGCCCTCGCGTAGCTTCACCTCGCCGAACGTCAGCTTGTTGGGTCGTTGAAACAGGCTGTCCGGGAGGTGCGGCAGGTTTTCCTTGACGCCGGAGATGCCGAGGTAGCGGTCGACCCTGTCGTAGTACGGCTCGATGTCGGCGTACGAGATCGGCCAGTCATCGCCATAGCCGTCATGCGTCTTGGCCTTGAAGTCGTAGTCCGACAGACGCAAGGCCAGACGACCCCAAATGTTCGTCTTGCCGCCCAGCGCGCGGGCGCGCACCCACGCGTACTTCGTGCCGGTGTACGGATGATCCTTCTCGTCGACGAGGATGTTCTTGACGTAATCCGACCCGCCCCACCCGCCGACGTAGGACATGACGTGCTTGAACGTGCTCCCTTTCGCGTAGGGTGGCGTCCGGATGTTGTACTCGTTGAACGACAGCGAGTGGTATCCCGGCGGCGCGTCGCCCCGGCGGGGATGATCGTAGGGCCACTGCATCGAGCGCAGCTCCTGCTCGATGGGCAGCTTCTTGCCGGCCTCGAGCATGAGCACGTCCATGCCTTGCTCCGTGAGGACGTGGGCGGCCATGCCGCCGGCCGCGCCCGAGCCGACGATCACGGCATCGTAGGTCTTGGACAGGTCGACTTCCTGTGACATCGGGGGCGGCGGCGCAACCTTCACTAACGTCATGGGTCCCGTCCTTCATGGGGGCCAGTGGGAATTGTGCCCAAAGTGCGGCCGACCAGCGCACGGGCGCAAGGCCACCCGACGGCGTACTTTTCGGGCCATATGCGATGCTCGAAACACGTCGTCCTCCTGGTGCTCGGCGCGTCGAGCCGGCTGGCCGCCGCGCAGCGGCCACCGCGCACCTTCACGCACGCCGATACGCTGCGCGGCTCCTACACCACCCCGGGGCGGGCGTGGTGGGACGTGACGTTCTACGATCTCCGCGTCGCCATCAACCCGACCGACTCGAGCATCCGGGGCTCGAACGGCATCTCCTATCGAGTGCTCCAGCCTTCGAGCGAGATGCAAATCGACCTCATGGTCCCGCTCGAGGTCGACAGCATGGTGCAGGACGGCCGGACCCTTCCGTTCCGGCGGGACGGGGACGCGTTCTTCGCGCAGCTCGACACCCCGCAGCCAAAGGGCGCGACGAAGACGATCACCGTCTTCTATCATGGCCGGCCACGTCCCGCCAAGCGACCACCCTGGGATGGCGGCTTCACCTGGACCACCGACAGCCTGGGTCGGCCCTGGGTCGTGACCACCGACCAGGGCCTCGGCGCCAGCGTGTGGTGGCCCGACAAGGACACGCAAGCCGACGAGCCGGACAGCGAGCGGATCGCGCTCACCGTGCCGGACCCGCTGCTCGACGTATCGAACGGACGACTGCGCGGGACCACTCATAACGCCGACGACACCACGACCTACGAGTGGTTCGTGGTGAATCCCATCAACAACTACGCGATCGCCGTCGCCGCCGGGAGCTACGCGCACTTCAGCGACACGCTCCAGGGGGAGCGCGGGCCCCTGACGCTCGACTTCTGGCCGCTCGACTACCACGTGGAATCTGCGCGGAGGCAGTTCGTCCAGGCCCGGTCGATGCTGCAATGCTTCGAGCACTGGTTCGGGCCGTATCCCTGGTACGAGGACGGCTACAAGCTCATCGAAGTGCCGCACACGGGGATGGAGCACCAGAGCGCGGTCG
>QHUT01000168.1 GCA_003222055.1 Gemmatimonadota bacterium | reverse complement strand
GAGCAATACGATCGGGGCGAATTGCCCGCCGAGTCGGTCGACGTGCACCGGCAGGCGCTCGCGGGCAAGTCGGTCTCCTACCAGATCCGGGTGGCCGACCGCTACTACGACGCGCGCGTGAAGCCGCTGCGCAACGACGGAGGGGCGATCGTCGGAGTGGTCGGCCTCGCCGTAGACGTGAGCGATCGCGAGCGGGCCCTCGTACAGGCGCGCCGCAGCCAGCGAGAGCTCGAGGACTTCGTCGAGCACACGCCGGTCGGGATGCGTTGGACGGGGCCGGACGGCACGATTCTCCGCGCCAACCAGGCCGAGCTCGAGATGCTCGGCTACCGCAGCGAGGAGTACGTGGGGAAGAACGTCGCCGCGTTCCACGTCGATCCGGAGGTCGCGGCGGACACCCTGCGGCGCCTGCGGGCCGGCGAGGCCTTGCCAAACGTCGAGACTCGCCTGCGCCGCCGCGACGGCTCGATCTGTTACGGTCTCGTCAGTGCGAGCGCGCGGTTTGACGGCGGTGAGTTCGTCCATGCGCGCTGCCTCACGCGCAACATCACGGAGCGCAAAGTGGCCGAGCTGGCCCTGGCGCAGTTCAAGGCGATGGTGGAGTCCGCCGAGGACGCCGTCGTCGGCAAGACGGTAGACGGGATCATCACCAGCTGGAACCCGGCCGCGACCCGCCTGTACGGGTACGCCGCCGAGGAGGTGATCGGGAAGCCGATCACCCTGCTCGCTCCCCCAGACAGCGTCGACCAGGTCCGCGGCATCCTCGAGCGCGTGCGGCGCGGCGAGCGCGGCGAGCGCGAAGAGACGACCCGGGTGCGCAAGGACGGCACGCACGTCGAGGTCGCGCTCGCCGTCTCGCCGATCCTCGACCCGCACGGCCAGGTCATCGGCGCCACGTCGATTGCCCACGATATCACGGAGCGCAAGCGTGTCGAGCAACAGTTGCTGCACGCGGCGCTGCACGACGCGCTGACCGATCTGCCGAACCGTGCTTACCTGGTCGAGCGCGTGACGCAAGCCCAGGCGCGCGGGCGACGGGATCCGGATTACCGGTTCGCGGTCCTGTTCATCGATTCCGACAAGTTCAAGGCGGTCAACGATAACCTCGGCCACGCGGCCGGCGATCGCCTGTTGACGGAGTTCGCGGGACGCCTGCGAACGTGCGTTCGGCCGGGCGACGTCGTGGCGCGGCTCGGGGGCGACGAGTTCGCCGTACTGCTCGAGGACATCGTCGGTCCGGCCGACGCGGAGCACGCGGCGCGCCGCATCCAGGACGCGCTCGCCGCGCCGGTGTCGTTCGAAGGCCGGGAAATCGTCGCGACGGCCAGCGTCGGCGTGGCGTTGAGCCGGCCCGGCTACACGGAGTCCCAGGACCTGCTGCACGACGCGGACCTTGCCATGTATCACGCCAAGCAGCAGGGGGGTGCGCGCTTCCGAGTGTTCGACGTCATCATGCGCGAGTCGGCGCAAGCCCGCGCCAGTATGGAGGCGGACCTGCGGAACGCTCTCGAGCGCCAGGAACTCCGCCTGGTCTTCCATCCGATCGTGGAGCTCCATACGGGCCGGGTGCACGGGTTCGAGGCGCTGCTGCGCTGGCACCACCCCCAACGCGGCGTGATCCCGCCGCTCGAGTTTGTGCCGCTGGCGGAGGAGACCGGCCTCATCCTCCCGATCGGGACCTGGGTGATCGCTGAGGCGTGTCGGCACGGGCGGCGCTGGGAGGACGCGTTCCCGGCGGCGGGCCCCCTACGGATCAGTGTGAATGTTTCCGCCAAGCAGCTCGAGCGCGAGGGCCTCGTGGATGAAGTGCGGGCGGCGCTCGAGGAGGCGGGACTTGCACCATCCCGCCTCATCCTCGAGATCACCGAGAGCATGCTCATGAAGAACGTCGACTCGTCGACGGCATTGCTGCAACAGCTGCGGGCGCTCGGCGTCGAGTTGCACATGGACGACTTCGGAACCGGATACTCCTCGCTCGGCCAGTTACCGCACCTACCCATCCAGGGCATCAAGATCCACCACATGTTCATCCACCGCATGGGGGCGCGCCGCACGGATTTGGAGATCGTGCGCTCGGTGGTTGAGCTGGCGCGGACGCTTGGTTTGGGTGTGATCGCAGAGGGTGTCGACACCGTCGCACAGCGGGAACGCCTCATCGGGCTCGGATGCGAGTTTGGGCAGGGCTCCCTCTTCTCAGAGCCGCTGGAGCCGGCGGCGGCGAGCGGGTTCCTCGCGGTACCCCCTGGGCAGGACGTGTTGTGATCTCAGTCGGCGTAATCGCTCCCCGAAAATCCGTTACCCGGTGATCGGGATCACGACGCGTTCGCCCTGTGGGTGCTATCAAACAGTGAGCGTGCCGTGTTCGATTCGTCCCCGCGAATGTCGCAAAAGGGACCTATCGTCCGCAAAGGAGGTAAACCATGGCATACCAGGCCGAAATCAGTCGTAAGAACCCGGGTTGTTTCTTGTTTTTGGTGGACCAGTCAGAGTCGATGGAAGACCCGTTTGGCGGCGGAGAGGCTGGCAGACGGAAGGCCGAGGAGCTCGCGACGATCCTCAACAAGCTGATTCATAATCTGTCCATCCGTTGCGCCAAATCGGACTCCATCTACGACTACTTTCACGTCGGTGTGCTGGGCTACAGCGAAGACAGCTGTAAACCAGCGCTCGGCGGTGAACTGAGCGGGCGCTCTTTGGTACCGATCAGTGAATTGGCCAATAAGCCGTTGCGCATCGAAGAGAGAACAAAGAAATCGGATGATGGCGCCGGCGGAGTGATGGACCAAACCGTCAAATTTCCAGTCTGGTTCGATCCATATTCGAAAGGGGGCACTCCGATGTGCGCCGCGCTCAAGGAGGCGACCAAGATTACCCAGGCGTGGTGTCAGGAGCATCCGAACGGATTTCCGCCGATCGTCATCAACATCACCGACGGCGAGGCAACGGATGGAGATCTTGTTGCCGAGGCGCGTAAATTAGCGGCGGTCAGCGGCGAAGACGGTTCGGTGTTGCTCTTCAACATCCATCTTTCGTCGACGGCCGGACCATCGATCGAATTACCGGGCAACGGCAACAAACTGCCGGATCAACATGCCAAACAGCTGTTT
>QHUT01000129.1 GCA_003222055.1 Gemmatimonadota bacterium | reverse complement strand
GTTCGAGCGTGCGCTGCGCGAGTACGTGCACCGCTGGTCGTTCCGGCACCCGCAGCCGGCGGACTTCTTCCGGACCATCGAGAACGTGTCGGGCAGGGACCTCGACTGGTTTTGGCGCGGCTGGGTGTACACGACGGCCCGGCTCGATCAGGCGGTCGATTCCGTGACCGCCGGGGGCGACACCGCGCTCGTCTTCCTCTCGAACCGCGGCCAGATGGTGCTGCCGGTGACGCTGGAGCTGCGCTACGCCGACGGCCCGGCCGAAACGCGCGACCTGCCGGTCGAGATGTGGAATCTGGGGAGCCGCTTTACGGCACGCCTCCCGACCGCCCGGCGGGTCGTCGGCGCCGTGGTGGATCCGAAGGGCGCGTACCCGGACGTCGATCGCTCCAACAACGCGTGGCCCAGGTTGGAACGGCACTAGCCGGACGACGCTTGCGCATCGCGCTCCTCACGTCGAGCCGGTTCTGGCGGGGCTCGAGCAGCGTGTTCGCGGTGCTGGCACGCGGCCTCGCCGAGCGCGGCCACACGACCACGGCGGTGGTGGCGTACGATGGCGTGGCCGCCGGGTTCCGGGAGCGCCACCTGGCCGTGCGCACGCTCCCCGTGGGCCACACCACCCTGCGGGGCGCGCGCGCCCTGCGGCAGGGCCTCCGGGACCTGGCGGCGGAGATCGTGCTCGTGGACCGGGCGCGCGACATCCGCCTGGCCGCGTTCGCTGCGCTCCGCACTCCGCTCGCCGTCGTGTACTGCATCAGCACGCCCCGTCCCCCGCGCGACCTGTTGACGCGCTTCGCGTTCCGGCGCGTGGCCTTGACCGTGTTCCTCACCCGTCAGCTCGCCGAGCGTAGCCTGGCGGAGGCGCCGTTCATGCGGCGGGCCGGGCATCGGGTGATCCCGAACGGCGTGGACTGCGTTCTGTTCCGTCCGGACGAGGCGGCCGGGCGCGCCTTCCGGCAGCGCCACGGGCTGGGCGACGGCCCGATGGTGCTCGGGGTGGGCGCGCTCGAGCTCGAGAAGCGGTGGGACCTGCTGCTCGAGAGCCTGGCGCTGCTGCCGGCGCCCGCCCCGCCGCTGGTGCTGTGCGGCTCTGGAGCACTCGAGGGCGCGCTCCGGGCGCAAGCGGGGAAGCTCGGCCTGGACGTGCGGTTGGTCGGCGCGGTGGACCCGGCGCAGCTCATCGGAGCCTACAACGCGGCGACGTGCGTCGTCCACACGCGCCCCGACGAAGTGTTCGCGCTCGCGCTGATCGAGGCGCTGGCATGCGGGCGGCCGCTGATCGCCTCGGGCGGCGGCGGCACTCCGGAGCTGGTGGGCGACGCCGGCGTCCTGGCCCCGCCGGCAGATCCGCGCGCGTTCGCCCGCCTGCTGCAGGACCTGCTGGGCGATCCGGACCGCCGGCGGGCGCTCGGCGCGGCCGGACGGCAGCGCGCCGTGATGCATTTTTCGCGCGACCGGATGGTGCGCGACTACGGCGAGACGCTGGAAGCGTTGGGGGACGCGGCGCGAGGCTAGTGCAGCCCGCTCCCGCCCGCGAGCTGCTTGACCAGATCCCCGATGACCGCTTTGGCGTCGCCGAACAGCATCCACGTGTTGTCCTGCACGTACAGCTCGTTGTCGATCCCGGCGAAGCCCGGGTTCTTGCTCCGTTTGATGGCGAGGACGGTCTTGGCCTTGTCCGCGTCGATGATGGGCATGCCGTAGATGGGACTGCCTTTGGCGTAGCGCGCGGCCGGGTTCACGACGTCGTTGGCGCCGATCACGAGCGCCACGTCGCACTGCGGCATGTCGGGATTGATCTCCTCCATCTCGACGAGCGCGGTGTACGGAATGTTCGCTTCCGCGAGCAGCACGTTCATGTGACCCGGCATGCGGCCCGCCACCGGATGAATCGCGAACTTGACGGTGATGCCCCGCTTGGTGAGCTGATCGTACAGCTCGCGCACCTTGTGTTGGGCCTGGGCGACGGCCATGCCATATCCCGGGATGACGACCACGAGGTTCGCCTGCTCGAGCAGCTGCGCCGCCCCCTCGACCGTTTCCTGCTTCCAGGCTTTTTGCTCTGCGATCGCGGCGGTCTTCTGCACCGTCCCGAACGCCCCGAACAGCACGTTCGTGAACGACCGGTTCATGGCCCGGCACATGATGATGGAGAGAATGAGGCCGCTGGACCCGTCCAGCGCGCCCGCGGTCACCAGCAGCTTGTTGTCGAGTACGAAGCCCATCGCGACGGCCGAGAGCCCGGCGTAGGAGTTGAGGATGGAAATGACGGTAGGCATGTCGGCGCCGCCGATCGGGATGATGAGCAGCACACCGAACAGCACGGCGAGCCCGACGATCGCGTAGAAGGCCTGTCCCGACCACGCCGCCGTCGGGTGCAGCACGACCAGGACGCCCAGGGCCGCGGCGAGCGCCAGCACGCCGATGTTGACGACGTTCTGCCCCGGATACGTCACGGGCCGCTGCGGAATCCACTTGACCTCTTGCAGCTTGCCCGCGGCCATGAGGCTCCCCGTGAAGGTGAGGAATCCCAGGATCACCTCCGCCACGATGGCGCTGGTGCGGAACGTCGTGAGCTGCGCGGGATTCTCGGTGAGGCCGACGACGTATTCCGCGGTGCCGACCAGTCCGGCGGCGAGCCCGCCGAACGCATGCGAGAGCGCGGTCCGCTGCGGCACCGCGGTGAGCGGTACGAGGGAGAGCGGGACGCCGACGATGAATCCGGCGACGATCGCCAGGCCGATCCAGCCGTGGTGGACGATCTCCGGCTGGATCCACGTCGCCCCGACCGCGATCACCATGCCGGTCACGCCCGCGACGACGCCGCGGCGGGCCGTCTTGGGGTCGTTCATCCAGTGCAGCGAGAAGATGAACAATGCCGTCGCGAGCACGGCGGCCGCCTGGGCGATCGCGTGGATCATTGCTTCTTGAACATCTTGAGCATCCGGTCCGTGATCAGAAACCCGCTCACGATGTTGGTCATGGAGGCGAACAGCGCCACCGCGCCGATCAGGCGAATCGTCGTCGGGTAGTCGGCGCCGGCCACCACGATCGACCCCACCACAGCGATCGCCGAGATCGCGTTGGTGAGCGACATGAGCGGCGTGTACAAGAGGCGCGAGACGCGGCGGATCACTCCCAGCCCGATGAACGTCGCCAGCACGAACACGAACACCATGGACCAGTAGTCGGTCATGTCTTCCGCACCTCCCCGGCGTGGGTGACGCAGGTTTCGCGAATGATCTCGTCGTCGAAATCCACGACGAGCGCGCCGTCTCGCGTCACGTGTAACAGGAAACTGGAAATGTTCTTCGCGTACATCTGGCTCGCGTGCAGCGGCAGGGTGCTCGGGAGGTTGAGGGGTCCGAGCACCACGACGCCCGCGAGACGCACCTCGGTTCCGGGCTCCGTGACCTCGCAGTTCCCGCCCGTCTCGGCGGCCAGGTCCACGATCACCGCGCCCGGCTTCATGCCCCGCACGGCGTCGGCGGTGATCAGGATCGGCGCGCGCTTGCCGGGAATCGCCGCGGTCGTGATCACGACGTCGGTGTCCTTCACGTGCTGTGCGATGAACGCCAGCTCGCGGCGGTGGGTCTCCTCGGAGAGCTGCTTCGCGTAGCCACCCGCGGCCTCCGCCTGCTCGCCGATCTCGAGCTGCAGGAATTTCGCGCCCAGGCTCTCCACCTGCTCCTTCACGGCCGGGCGCACGTCGAACGCCGACACCACCGCGCCGAGCCGGCGCGCCGTGGCGATCGCCTGCAGCCCCGCTACGCCCGCGCCCAGCACCAGCACGCGCGCCGGTGACAAGGTTCCGGCCGCCGTCACGAGCATGGGGAAGAGCCGGCCGGCGGTCGTGGCCGCGATCAGGACGGCTTTGTAGCCCGCCACCGTCGCCTGCGACGACAGCACGTCCATGGGCTGCGCGCGCGTGATCCGGGGGAGCAGCGCGAGGCTGAACGCCGTCACCCGGCGGCCGGCGAGCGCGGCGACGACGTCGCGCTCCGCCGCCGGCTGGAACACGGCGACGAGCGCCGCGCCCTCGCGGCACAGTGCGACCTCCGCGGTCGAGGGTGGCTGCACTTTGAGGACGACGTCGCTCCGCCCGAAGACGTCGGCGGTCGGCGCGACCACGCCGGCTCCCGCCGCACGGTACGCGTCATCGGGGAACGCCGCTGCGGCACCGGCGCCCTGCTCCACGGCGACCTCGAGCCCGGCCTTCACCAGCCGTCCCACCGTGTCGGGGACGAGCGCGACACGACGCTCGTTGGCCGCGGTCTCTTTCGGGACCCCGATCTTCATGACGCCTCGAGATGATATCGGTGAAACCGCAACGATCGACTTCCGAGCTACCCCTTTGGTAGCGTGCCCTTCTCCCGTGCCTGCGCCAGCAGCCGCTCCGTGAAGTCGAGCCGCTCGGCCAGCTCGCTCACCTGCGACTCGAGCCCCAGCATGCGGTCTTCGAGGTCCGACACGCGGCGCTCCCCCGGGGGCGGATCTGCCTCGTCGCCGGCGACGTCCCAGCGCACCAGCCGTCGCCCGTCGGCGTCCCGGAAATCACCGGCGGCGATCACGACCACGTCGTACAGGTACCAGATGCCCAACCCGCCGAGGGTGAGGCACATCCAGATGCCGCTCTGCACCCGACCGGCGTAGAAGCGGTGCAGCCCGAACGCGCCGCCCACGACCGCGAGCCCCAGCGCCACGGCGCGGGAGCGCTCCGACACCGCACGCCCGCGCTCTCCCGGCTCGCCCGACTCGTAGCGCGACACCGCCTCCGACGGCACGGTCAGGAGCGACCGTTCGGCCCGCTCGGCCCGACTAGGGCGTCGAGCTCCTGGCGCGGGATCGCACCGGCACGGCGGGCCACCTCGCTGCCGTGACGAAACACGATGAGCGTCGGGATGGCGCGGATGTCGAAGCGGCGCGTCGTCGCCGGATTGCGGTCGGTGTCGAGCTTGACGACCAGCACGTCGCCCTGGCGCTGGCGCGCGAAGTCGTCCAGGATCGGCGCCATGATCTTGCACGGGCCGCACCAGTCGGCATAGCCGTCCATGACCACCGGAACGTCGGTGCCCTTGAGCACGCCGTCCAGCGTCGCGTCGGTCACCGCGATGGGCCGGTCGAGCAGGATCGGGCGCCCGCAGTTGCCGCACTTGGGGCGGTCGGCGATGCGCGTGAGATCCACCCGGTTGAGGGTCGCGCAGAAGGGACAGGCGACGGTCGCGTGCTTGCCGACTTCGGTGACGGACACTGCACACCTCCCTCGGTGATAATCTACATCTCGACGATGGCCTCCGCCTCGATCTCCACGAGCATCTCGGGGGCCACCAGCCGGCTCACCGCCACGAGCGTGGTCGCGGGGCGGATGTCCTGGAACACCTCGCCGTGCGCCCGCCCCACGCGCTCCCAATCCGCGATGTCGGTCACGTACATCCGGGTTCGCACCACGTCGCGCAGCGACGCGCCGGCCTGGACGAGAGCCCGCTCGATGTTCTTGAGCGCCTGGACCGCCTGTAGATAGGCGTCTCCGATGCCGACGATCGTCCCGTCGGGCCCGGTCGCCGTCGTGCCCGCCACGTGCACCGTGGAGCCGACGCGTACGGCGCGCGAGTAGCCGACGACCGGCTCCCACGGCGCCCCGCTCGAGATGTTTTGCCGCGGCATGTCAGCGCACCGCCGGCGCTTCGTTCCGGGTCTCGTGCGCCACGCCGTTCTTCCCTGCCTGCTTGGCCCGGTACATGAGGCGGTCGACCGCCGCGAGCAGCTCGTCCACCGATTCGGGGGGCACGAGGAACGTGGCGACGCCGATGCTCGCTGTCATGCGCCAGCCGTGCGCCGGCACCACCTCGGCCAACGCCCCGCGCAACTTCTCGGTCGCGAGCCGGGCGGGCGCCGCGCTCGCCTCGGGCAGCAGCACGACGAACTCATCCCCGCCCAGACGCGCGACGACGTCGCTCGAGCGCACCACACCGCTCAACGCGCGCGCGACCGAGCGCAGCACGGCATCGCCCGCGAGGTGGCCCAGGCGGTCGTTCACCAGCTTGAAGTCGTCGAGATCGAGGTAGGCGACGGAGAAGGGATGCGTGTAGCGCCGGGCGCGCGCGATCTCCGCCTCGGCGACCTCGTAGAACGCGCGGGCGTTGGGCGCGCCGGTGAGCACGTCGCTGCGTGCCAGCTCCCGCTCCCGCGCGTGCGCCAGACGCAGGCGCGCGAGGGCCTCCGACACGAGCACGAGCGCGGCGAGCCGCAGCGCGGCGTTCCAGTAGGGAATCGACCAATCGGAGTAATCATGCTGCGCGAGCGCGTCCGCGAGCATCCAGGCGAGACCGGCCGCGCACGCGATGATCGCCCCGGGCCAGCGTCCGGCGTACCACGCCACCAGGACGACCGGGGCCACGTAGAACACCAGGGGGGTGAGGTCGGGACCGGTGACGAAGTCCACCCACCCGAGCCCCGCAACCATGACGAGCCCGGCGATCACGAGCACGGCGGCCGGCAGGCGCGCGAGCCAGGCGTCGAGGCGCCCCCCGATGGAACCGTCGATGTGCACCCACCACCCCTGTCGGCGTCGGTCGCCCGGAAGATAACGCGCCGGGCGCGAGCGCTAGCACATCGCCAGCTGGTCGGGCGGCCCGGCCGGATAGCGCACGACGCCCCCAGGGAGAATGCGCGCGTGCGCCGACAGCGTGTGCGGATCCAGGTGGGCCGGGCCGAGGATGTGACGCACGCTCTCCCCCCGGGCGAGGAGGGCGTCGGCGATCAGCTGGCGATGGCAGCGCCACGGCACCGCTTCGGCGCACAGCAGCGTCGTCGGCCGGGCGCGGGCCAGCTCGATCACCCGGCCCAGCGCCTGCTGAAACGCGTCCGTATCCATGTAGTCCGCGTAGCCGCGGAAGGCGGCGCTGCGCCACGCGGTGTTGGCGGAGTCGGGCCGGGCGGTGCGGCGACCCCCGAGGTCGGCCTCATGGTGGTAGGCGATCCCGGCGCCTTCGAGTGCGACAGCCAGTGCATCGCGGGCGAAATGGGGATGGCGGCGCGACGCGGGATAACGGCGCACGTCCACCACTTGGCGCACGCCGTGCGCTTCCAGCAGGTCCAGAAAATCGTCGAGCTCGCGGGTGGAGTGGCCCACGGTGTAGATCATGCCGCAAGATACTTGACCACACGGTGTGCCCCGGTGTACACCTGACGGTGCGGACACCGGCAAGGGAGGGGCGATGACGGAGAAAGAGCAGTTCCTCGGAACCTGGGAGCGGGAGGTCCCGACGACGCTCAAGGTCCTGAAGGCGTACCCCGCCGCCAAGGCGGACTTGAAGCCGCACCCGAGGGCGCGCAGTGCGAAGGAGCTGGCCTGGACGTTCGTGTTCGAAGGCTTCGGCGGAGCGCAGGCGGTGGACGGCGAGCTCAAGTTTCCGCCCAAGAACATGCCGCCCATGCCGGATACGTGGGACGGCATGGTGCGCGAATGCGAGCGTGCGCTCCGGACGTTGGGCGACAAGGTTCGCAAGGCGAGCGACGCCGACTTGAACAAGACCGTCAAGTTCTTCACAGGCCCGAAGCAGATGGGCGACGTGCGGCGGCTGGATTTCTTCTGGTTCCTGCTGATGGACATGGTGCACCATCGCGGCCAGATGTCGGTCTACCTGCGGATGGCGGACGGCAAGGTGCCCTCGATCTATGGACCGTCGGGGGACGAGCCGTGGACGTAACGTGAGAGACGGACCGGCCGATTACATTTCTGCATCCCATGAGCCGCCCGGCTGCTTTCGACAACGAACTCGGCGACTTCACCGCCGACGTCCGTATCCTTACGCTGACCGCGATGGCCGCGCTGATCGGCGTGATCAGCGCCTTCGTCGCCCTGGCGCTGCTGCGGCTCATCGGGTTCTTCACCCACCTGTTCTATTACCACGCGATCGACAGCAGCCTCATCTCGCCCGCTGGCAACCGCCTGGGTCTCTGGGCGCTGCTCGTCCCCATCATCGGGGGCCTCATCGTCGGACTCATGGCGCGGTACGGCTCCGAGCGAATCCGCGGTCACGGCATCCCGGAGGCGCTCGAGGCGATCCTCATCGGGCAGAGCCGCATGTCCGCCCGGGTCGCCGTACTCAAGCCGCTGTCCTCCGCCATTGCCATCGGGACCGGCGGGCCGTTCGGCGCCGAGGGGCCGATCATCATGACGGGCGGGGCGTTCGGCTCGCTGTTCGGCCAGGCGTTCCATCTGTCGCCGGCGGAGCGGAAGACGTTACTCGTCGCCGGCGCGGCGGGCGGCATGGCGGCGGTGTTCGGCACGCCCCTCGCCGCGGCGCTCCTCGCCGTGGAGCTGCTCTTGTTCGAGTGGAAGCCGCGGAGCTTCGTCCCCGTAGCCTGCGCCGCGGCCGTCGCGGCCGCTGTGCGCGTGCCGCTGCTCGGTCCCGGCCCGCTCTTTCCGGTGCCGCCCCACGCCACGCTGGCGATACGCGAGCTCGTCATCGCGCTCGCGCTCGGCATCACGGCCGGCTTTGGGTCAGGGCTGCTTACGCGGCTCGTGTATGTGTGCGAGGACCTGTTCCGCAAGGTCCCGATACACTGGATGTGGTGGCCCATCCTGGGCGGCGCGGTGATCGGGCTGGGCGGTCTCCTCTCCCCGCGCGCGCTCGGCGTCGGCTACGACACCATCCACGACCTGCTCACCGGGCGGCTCGTCGGGGTCGCGCTGCTCGGGCTCATGGTGACCAAGGCGGTGATCTGGGCCGTGGCCCTCGGTTCAGGGACGTCGGGCGGCGTGCTCGCCCCGCTTCTCATCATGGGGGGCGCGCTCGGCGCCCTCGAGGCGCACTGGATTCCCGCGGGCGACACCGGGCTCTGGGCGGCGCTCAGCATGGGCGCGATCATGGGCGGCACCATGCGCGCCCCGTTCACCGCCGTCGCGTTCATGGTGGAGCTGACGCACGACGTGAACGTGCTGCCGGGGCTGCTCGTCGCGTGCGTCGCCGCCGACGCCGTGACCGTGCTGCTCATGAAGCGCTCGATCCTCACCGAGAAGGTCGCGCGCCGCGGGTATCACCTGACGCGCGAGTACAGCGCTAATCCGCTGCACCTGCTGCGGGTGCAAGACGTCATGGAGCCCCCGGTGCTGCAGGTGGGCGACCGGTCGCCGGCCGTCAGCTATCCCGACGAGCTGCTCGATCACGCCCTGACCAAGATGCTCGAGCACGAAGTCGACCTCTTGCCGGTCGTCGACCGGGGCGAGCCCGAGCAGGTCGTCGGATACGTGGCGCGCGACGGGATCCTGGCGGCCTGGGTGCAGTTCGCCCGCGACGAAGGGCGCCGCGAGCCCGGCTGGCTCGCGGCGCAGTTCCGCAAGGTGCGCGCCGCGCGGCGACCTAGCGGTTCCCCGCCCCCGTAGCCGGCTCGGCGCCGGCGCGGCGGTACTTCTGGAACCAACTCATCATGTAGAGCTGCGTGCGCATGAAGTTTGACGGCTTCGACCCCGTCCCGTGGTACTCGTCGTTGAAGCGCAGCATCACCGCCGGGACACCGCGCACCTTCAGGGCCGCGTAGAACTCCTCGGTCTGCGGAATCGGCGTGCGCCGATCCAACTCACCCGTCATCAACAGGGTCGGGGTCGTGACGTGCCCGACCTGCATCAGCGACGAATGGGCGAGCCACTCGTCCGGCTTGTCCCAGAACGCCTGATGGAAGAAGCTGTAGGTGAAGAGCGGGATGTCGGTCTGCCCCGCCATGCTGATCCAGTCGATCACCGGGCAGCGCACCGCCGCGGCCGCGAACCGGCCGGTGTGCCCGATCACCCAGCTCGAGAGCACGCCGCCCCCCGAGCACCCCGAGACGTACATACGCGTCGTGTCCACGTACCCCTTCCCGATCACCGCATCCACCCCGGCCATGAGATCGTCGTAGTCGGGGCCGGGGTAGTTGTGGTCGATCGCGTTCGAGAACGCGTCCCCGTAGCCGGTCGAGCCGCGCGGGTTCACGTACAGGACCACGTACCCGTTCGCGGCGAAGTTCTGGAACATGTAGCTGAACGCCACGTTGTACATCGCGAACGGGCCGCCGTGGATCTCGAGAATGAGCGGGTACTTCCTGGCGGGCTCGAACCCCGGCGGCTTGACGATCCAGCCCTGCACGCGCGCGCCCGCGCTCGAGCCGTACCACACCTCTTCGACTTTCGCGAGCCGCTTGTTCGCGAGCACATCGTCGTTGACATCGGTGAGGCGCGTCAGGCCGCCGCCGCGACGGAGGTCCAGCCGCACGACGTCGGGGGGATGGTCGGGGTCACTCCGCATGCCCACGCCGACGAGCGTGCGGGAGAGCGACGACAGCGATGCCACTTGCACGCCTTGCGTGACGTCGCGCACGCCGCCCGCGAGGTCGGCGGACCGCACGTTGATCGACCCGCGATCCCCGGCGGCGAAATAGACGTTCTTCCCGTCCGGCGCCCAGCGAAGGTCGATCGGGTCGCGGTCGAGGCTCTTCGACACGTCCCGCGCGCCCGAGCCGTCGATGCCCATGACCCACAGGTCGGAAGTGCGGTGCGTCTGCCCGGTCGAATCGTAGCCCGTGAACGCGACGCTCCTGCCGTCGGGCGACACCACCGGGTTCGCCCAGAAGCCGGGCCGCGACACGAGCGGCCTGATCGTCCCGCTCGCCACATCGAGCCCATAGATACGCGACACCTGATACTGGCGG
>QHUT01000076.1 GCA_003222055.1 Gemmatimonadota bacterium | reverse complement strand
CGCCGAGGTGGCTCGGATCGAACTGCTGGGTGCGTGACGGGGTGGTGGGGGAGCGGCGGGAGCGGCAAGGGGGACCTCGGTCCCCCTTTTCATTAGGCTGCCTTCGTCACCCGATTGCCCTTGAGGCACCGGGTGCAGACGCGCAGCCGCCGCGTGGTCCCGTTCACCACCGCGCGCACGCGCTGCAGGTTCGGATACCAGCGCCGGTTCGTCTTGTTGTTCGCGTGGCTGATGTTGTGCCCCGTGATGGGGCCCTTGCCACAGATTTCACAGACTCGAGCCATCGGAGCCGTCCGATCAAGAATGACCGTCCAGAAGCATGACCCCGCCCGTAAGGGCGAGGCTGACAAACCTAGGGCACCCGCCGGAGCCGGGCAACCCCGCCGCACGGCGGTGATCACCGGGATCACGGGGCAGGATGGGTCGTACTTGGCGGAGCTGTTGCTCGCCAAGGGCTACGACGTCGTGGGCATCGTGCGCCGCACGTCGCACGATTCCTACGAGCGGATCGGGCACCTGCTGGACCGCGTGCACATCGTGCCCGCGGATCTCCTGGACCAGCATTCGCTCACGTCGGTGGTGCGCGACGCCCGTCCGGACGAGGTCTACAACCTGGCCGCGCAGAGCTTCGTCCCCACCTCCTGGACCCAGCCCGTCCTGACGGGGGAGTTCACGGCGCTGGGCGTGACGCGGCTGCTCGAGGCGGTCCGCCTCGCGCACCCGACGGCGCGTGTTTACCAGGCGAGCTCGTCCGAGATGTTCGGCAAAGCGCAGGAGACCCCGCAGCGCGAGACGACACCGTTCTACCCGCGCTCTCCCTACGGCGTGGCGAAGGTCTACGGCCACTGGATCACGGTCAACTACCGCGAGTCCTACGGCCTGTACGCCGTCAGCGGCATCCTGTTCAACCACGAGTCTCCCCGGCGCGGCCTCGAGTTCGTCACGCGCAAAGTGACGGACGGCGTTGCCCGCATCGTCAAGGGCAAGGCGCGGGACTTGCATCTCGGCAATCTCGATGCGCGACGCGACTGGGGATTCGCGGGCGATTACGTGGACGCCATGTGGCGCATGCTGCAGCCGCCCCGGCCGGCCGACTACGTGATCGGCACGGGCGAGATGCACTCCGTCCGGGAGCTGTGCGACCTGGCCTTCTCGCACGTGGGCCTGGACTGGCAGAAATACGTCACCGTGGATCCGCGCTTCGTGCGGCCGGCGGAGGTCGATACGCTGCAGGCCGACCCGAGCAAAGCGCGGCGCGAGCTGCAGTGGACGCCGGGGACGAGCTTCGCCGATCTGGTGCGCATGATGGTCGACGCCGACCTGGAGCGATTGTCGTGAAGGTGCTGGTGACGGGCGCCGACGGGTTCGTCGGCCGCTGGCTCGCCCGGCGGCTGCTCGCCGACGGGCGCGAGGTGTACGGCGCCGTGCGGCCGGGGCAGAGCCCGCCGCCGGTGGCTCCGGCGGCGGACTTGACGCCCGCCGAGCGCGACGCGGTGCGCTGGCTGCCGCTCGAGCTCACGGACGCCGCATCGGTGCGCCGGGCGGTGGACCTCCCCTACGACGCGGTGGTGCACCTCGCCGCCGTGTCGTCGGGCGTGGACGCGACGCGCGATCCCGGCTTCGCCTGGACGGTGAATGCGGCCGGGACCGCGCGCATCGTCCAGGTGCTCGCCGAGGCGAAGCGCGTCGGGCGCGCGGATCCGGTGGTCCTGGTGGCCTCGACCGGGGAGGTGTACGGCGCCTGCGCCGAGCAGCGGCCGCGCCGCGAGACCGATCCGGTGGCCCCTTCCTCGTCGTATGCGGCGAGCAAGGCCGGCGCGGAGCTGGCGGCGCTCGAAGCGTGGCGGCGCGCCGGGCTGCGCGTCGTGGTGGCGCGGGCGTTCGCCCATACCGGACCGGGCCAGGATGCGCGCTTCGTGGTGCCCGCCTTCGCCGAGCGGCTGCGCTTCGCCAAACGGGTCGGCGCGCCCGTGGTGAAGGTCGGCAACCTCGAGCCGGTCCGGGAGTTCCTGCACGTGCGGGACGTGGTGGACGCCTACGTGCGGCTGCTCGTGCGGGGACAGGCCGGTGAGACCTACAACGTGGCGTCGGGCGCGGGGATCTCCCTGGAGCAGCTGTTCGACCGACTCGCCGGCCTGATCGGCGCGCACCCGCTCACGGAGGCGGACCCGGACCTGGTGCGCGGCGGGGACATTCTCCACCTGGTGGGCGACGCGACGAAGCTGCGTGCGGCGACGGGGTGGGCGCCGCGCTATTCGCTCGACGACACCCTGCGGGAGGTAGTCGATGCCCAAGCGGACTGACCTCCAGCGGATCCTGCTGCTCGGCTCCGGACCGATCGTGATCGGCCAGGCCGCCGAATTCGATTATTCGGGAACGCAAGCGGTGAAGGCCCTCAAGGAAGAGGGCTACGCGGTCGTGCTGGTGAACTCGAATCCCGCGACCATCATGACGGACCCCGAGCTCGCCGATCGGACCTACGTCGAGCCGGTCACGCCGGAGTGGGTCCGCAAGGTGATCGAGCGCGAGCGGCCGGACGCGCTGCTCCCCACCATGGGGGGGCAGACCGCCCTGAACGTGGCGATGGCGCTGGCGCGCGATGGGACGCTCGAGCGGTTCGGGGTCGAGCTGATCGGGGCGAACGCGCGCGCCATTCAGATGGCCGAAGACCGGGCGCAGTTCGCGGCGGCGATGCACCGGATCGGGCTCGCGACGCCGGTGGGCAAGACGGTGAGCAGCCTGGCCGAGGCGGTGGACGAGGTGGCCGAGACGGGCTACCCCGCGATCCTGCGGCCGTCGTTCACGCTGGGGGGCACGGGGGGCGGCGTCGCCTACAATCGCGCGGAGCTCGAAGAGATGGTGGAGCGCGCGCTCGAGCTGTCGCCGGTGCACACCACTCTGATCGAGCGCAGTGTGCTCGGATGGAAGGAGTTCGAGCTCGAGGTGATGCGCGACCGGCGCGACAACGTGGTGATCGTGTGCTCCATCGAAAACGTCGACCCGATGGGCGTGCACACCGGCGACTCGATCACCGTGGCCCCCGCGATGACGCTCACGGACCGGGAGTACCAGCGGATGCGCGACGCGGCGATCGCCATCATCCGCGAGATCGGCGTCGAGGCCGGCGGGTGCAACATCCAGTTCGCGGTGAACCCCGCGGACGGGGAGATGCTGGTGATCGAGATGAATCCGCGCGTCTCCCGGTCGTCGGCGCTGGCGTCGAAGGCGACGGGGTTCCCGATCGCACGCATCGGCGCCAAGCTGGCCGTGGGGTACACCCTGGACGAGCTGCCCAACGACATCACGCGGACGACCCCGGCGTCGTTCGAGCCGGTACTCGACTACGTGGTCGTGAAAGTGCCGCGGTTCGCGTTCGAGAAGTTTCCCACCGCCGACTACCGGCTCACCACGCAGATGAAATCGGTGGGCGAGGCGATGGCGATCGGTCGCACCTTCAAGGAGGCGTTCCAGAAAGGCCTCCGCGCGCTCGAGGCCGGCCGTGCCGGGTGGGAGGCGGGACAAAGCCTCGGGGATGATCGCCTCACGAGCGACAGCCCCGAGGACCTGCGCGTCGCGCTGCGCACCCCCACGCCGGAGCGCATCTTTCAGATCAAGCGGGCGCTCGTCGCCGGGGTGTCGGTCGACGATATCGCGGTCGCGTCCGGCATCGATCCCTGGTTCCTGTTTCAGCTGGAGGATCTGCTCGCCGCCGAGCGGGAGTTTGCCGCCCTGGTGGCACCGGACGCGGCCGACCTGCGCCGCATGAAGCGCATGGGGTTCTCGGACCGCCAGCTCGCCGCGCTCCGCGACACCAGCGAGCAGGCGATCCGCGAGGCCCGCTGGCGCTGGGGCGTGCACCCCGCGTACAAGACGGTCGACACCTGCGCCGGCGAGTTTCCATCGCGCACGCCGTACCTCTACAGCTCGTACGACGACGAGAACGAGTCGGAGCCGCTGGGCGCGCAGGGGATCGTGATCCTGGGCAGCGGGCCCAACCGCATCGGGCAGGGCGTCGAGTTCGACTATTGCTGCGTCCGGGCCGGCCTCGCGTTCCGCGAGCTGGGCTACAAGACCATCATGATCAACTCGAACCCGGAAACCGTGTCGACCGACTTCGACATCTCGGACAAACTGTACTTCGAGCCGTTGACGCTCGAGGACGTGTTGGAGGTCGTGCGCTGGGAGCGCCCCAAAGGTGTGGTCGTCCAGCTGGGCGGTCAGACCCCGCTGCGCCTCACCAAGCCGCTCGAAGCGGCCGGCATCCCGATCCTCGGTACGCCGCCCGATTCCATCGACATCGCCGAAGATCGCGAGCGGTTCGAGGCGCTCGTCCGGCGGCTCGGCGTCACCCAGCCCGCCAACGGCATCGCCCGGTCCGTGGACGAAGCGGTCGCCGCGGCGCAGCGGATCGGATACCCGGTGCTGGTGCGCCCGTCGTACGTGCTCGGCGGACGCGCGATGGAAATCGTGTACGACGAGGGCTCGCTGCGGGCCTATTTCGACAAGGCGGCCCGCGTGGCGCCGGAGCACCCGGTGCTCATCGACCGCTTCCTCGAGGACGCGTTCGAAGGGGACGTGGACGCGATCGCCGACGGCCGGCGCTGCGTGATCGGCGGCGTGATGCAGCACATCGAGGACGCCGGCGTGCATTCGGGAGACTCGGCGTGCGTCCTGCCGCCCTATCTCATCGGGGACCGCCAGGTGGAGGAGATGCGCCGCTATACGCACGCCTTCGCGCAGGCGCTCGGCGTGGTAGGGCTCATCAACGTCCAGTATGCCATCAAGGACGGCGTCGTCTACGTGCTGGAGGTCAACCCGCGGGCCTCGCGCACCGTCCCATTCGTGAGCAAAGCCACGGGGGTGCCCCTCGCCAAGCTCGCGGCGGCGGTCATGGTTGGGCACACCCTGGACGAACTGGGCGTTCCCGATGACCTTCCGCTCCCCGGGGTGGCGGTCAAGGAAGCGGTCTTCCCCTTCACGAAGCTCCCGGGGGTGGATACCATCCTGGGCCCGGAGATGCGCTCCACCGGGGAAGTGATGGGGCTGGCGGACAGTTTCGGGATGGCGTTCGCCAAGGCGCAGATCGCCGCCGATGGGAGCCTCCCGTTGACAGGCGCGATCTTCGTGACGGTGAACGATTCGGATAAGCCCACCGTGCTGCCGATCGTGCGACGGTTCCACGAGATGGGCTTCCGCATCGTGGCCACGGAAGGCACCGCGCGGTACCTCCGGGCCCGGGGGGTCCCGGCCGAGCGGGTGGCGAAAGTGCACGAGGGGCGGCCGAACGCGATCGACCTGATCGTGTCGGGCGAGGCGCAATTGCTGATCAACACGCCCCTCGGGAAGTTCACGCAGGCGGACGATTACGCGATCCGGCGTGCGGCGCTGATGCACCGCGTGCCGTACACCACGACGATGTCGGCGGCGAGTGCGGCCTGCGACGCGATCATCGCTCTGCGGAGCCGAACGGGCAGCGTGAGGAGCCTACAAGAATGGCACGAAAGAACGACGGCCGAAAAACAGCCGCCGGCGGGCGCAAAGGCGCCGGAGCCAAGCCCCACGCCAGCCGTGCGGGCGTAGGGAAACGGCCGGGCGCCACGGCGGCCAAGGCGGCAGTAAAGCCGGCTGCGAAGACTGCCAAGGGCGGCGCCAAGCCGGTTGCCGCGCCGCCGCCGGCCAAGGTCAAGTTCCGCGGCCGGGTGCTCGAGAACGAGCCCCTGGCGCGCTACACCACGTATCGGCTGGGCGGCCCGGCGCGCTTCTACGTGATGCCGGCCGACCCGGACGACGTCGCCAAAGCGCTCGAGCTGGCGCAGGACCGCGGCCTCCCGTGGCTGGCGCTGGGGCTGGGATCGAACGTGCTCGTGAAGGACGCCGGCTTTGCGGGCGTCGTGATCCGGATCGGGAAAGGGCTCGACCGCTTCGAGATGAAAGGGGCCACGGCGATCGTGGGCGCCGGTCTCGCCACGCCGCTCTTGGCGCGGCGCACGGCGGAGGCGGGATTCGCGGGTGTGGAGCGCTTCATCGGCGTCCCGGGGACGGTGGGTGGGGGCGTGTACATGAACGCCGGCGCGCACGGGGCGGAGTTCGCCGAAGTGCTGACCGAAGCGACCGTGATGGATGCGAAGGGCAAGATCAAGCAGGTGCCCCGCAAGCAGATCTCGTTCAAGTACCGCTCGTCCAACCTCGGTGCGGTCGTCGTGCTGGAGGCGAAGCTCGCGCTGATCGAGGAGCCGCCGGCGAAGCTCAAGGAGATGCAGGCGCGCCTGTTCCGCTGGCGCAAGGCCGGCACGCCGTTCGACCAGCCGTGCTGCGGCTCCGTGTTCAAGAACCCGGGCGGCGCCCGCACGGCCGGGATGCTGATCGACGAGAGCGGCCTGAAGGGCTTCACGATCGGCGGCGCCCAGGTGTCGCCCCTGCACGCGAACTACATCGTCAATTCGGGCAATGCCACCGCCGGCGACGTGCTCAAGGTCATCGACCACGTGCGGAAGACGGTGACCAAGAAGACCGGGGTCGAGCTCGAGCTCGAGGTCAAGGTGATCGGATAGATGGCGGACTTCTTCGTCCACGAATCGAGCTACGTCGACGCCGGCGCCCGGATCGGCAAGGATACCAAGATCTGGCATTTTTGCCACGTCATGCCCGGCGCCGTCATCGGCGAGCGCTGCAGCCTCGGCCAGAACGTCGTGGTCATGCCCGGCACGCGCATCGGCAACAACGTGAAGATCCAGAACAACGTGTCGATTTACGAGGGTGTCACTCTCGAGGACGACGTGTTCTGCGGGCCGTCGTGCGTTTTCACCAACGTGATGAACCCCCGCAGCCACGTGTCGCGCAAGCACGAGTATCGCTCCACCCTCGTGAAGCGGGGCTCGTCGATCGGCGCGAACGCGACGATCGTGTGCGGCGTCACTCTCGGCGAGTATGCGTTCATCGGCGCGGGCGCCGTCGTGACCTCCGACGTCCCGTCGTATGCGCTCATGGTGGGCGTGCCGGCCCGCCGCGTCGGCTGGATGTGCCAATGCGGCGAGCGTCTCTCCGTGGCGTCGGGGCAAACGGCGTGCGCCGTGTGCGGCTCCCGCTACCAGGAGACGAACGGCAGCCTGCGCGCGATTGCCCAACCCAGCCGCGTCGGATAGCTTCGTGGCCCTACTTTCGGACACGGGCGTCGTGAACGTGCCGCTCCTCGATCTGGTGGCGCAGTACCGCGCGATCAAGGACGATGTCCTGCCCGCGGTCCAGGCGGTGATCGAGTCCCAGCAGTTCGTGATGGGCCCGAGCGTCCCGCGCCTCGAGACCGCCCTCGCCGAGCTCGCTCACGCGAAGCACGGCATCGCGTGCGCCAGCGGCACCGACGCGCTGCTCCTGCCCCTGAAAGCGCTCGACTTGAGACCCGGGGACGAGGTGGTCACCACGCCGTTCACGTTCTTCGCGACCGCCGGAACCATCCACAACGCCGGCGGGACGCCGGTGTTCGTAGACATCGAGCCGGGCACGTTCAATATCGATCCCGCCGCCGTGGAGGCGGCCATCACGCCCCGTACCCGGGCCGTCATGCCGGTCCACTTGTACGGCCAGATGGCTGCTCTGGAACGGTTGCTCCCGCTGGCGCGCGCGGGGCAGGGGCTCCGCGTCATCGAGGATGCGGCGCAGGCGATCGGGGCCCGGCGTCGGATCGACGGGCAGTGGCGCATGGCGGGCGAGCTGAGCTGGGCGACGGGCTATTCCTTCTTCCCGAGCAAGAATCTGGGCGCCTGGGGCGACGGCGGCATGATGGTCACGTCCGACGACGCGCTCGCCGAGCGGCTGCGGAAGCTGCGGCTGCACGGCGGCGCCAAGCAGTACCACCACGACGAGGTCGGCACCAACTCGCGGCTCGATTCGCTGCAGGCCGCCGTGCTGCTCGCCAAGCTGCCGCACCTCGCGTCCTGGTCGGCCACGCGGCGCAAGCACGCGGCCTATTACAGCCAGGGGTTGAGCGACGTTGCGGGCGTTCGTCCTCCCGTGCTGGACCCCGCGAACGAGCACATCTATCACCAGTACACGGTGCGGGTCGAGCGCCGCGATGAGCTGCAGGCGCACCTCAAGGCCAAAGGCATCGGAACCGCGGTCTATTATCCCGTGCCGCTCCACCTCCAGAACTGCTTCGCGCATCTGGGCTACAAGGCCGGCCGGCTGCCGCAGGCGGAGCGGGCGTGCCGGGAGGTGCTCTCGCTTCCGGTGTTCCCCGAGCTGACCCAGCAGCAGCTGGACTACGTGATCGAGACGATTCGTGGATTCTACCGGTGAGCCGACTCAAGCTCGGCGTGATTGGAGCCGGCACGTGGGGGAGGAACCACGTGCGCACCGCCGCGGGCCTCGCCGAAGGCGAGCTCGCCGCGGTGTGCGACACCGACGCCAAGCGACGCGAGCAGCTGTGCCGCCAATACCCGGGCGTGCACGTCACCGCCGACGTGACCGATCTGCTCGGCCGGGTGGAGGCCGTCGTCATCGCGGCACCCGCGGCCACACACGCGCGGCTGGCGCTGCAGTGTGTCGAGGCGGGGAAGCCGTGCCTGGTGGAGAAACCGTTCGCGTTGAGCACGCGCGATGCGGAGGCGGTGGCTCGCGCGGCGGGCGAGCGCCGGGTGCCCGTCCTCGCCGGCCACTTGCTCGTGTTCCATCCGGCGGTCGAGCGGCTGCGGGCCCTGGTGCAGGGCGGGGAGCTGGGTCGGATCTACTATCTTTACGGTCTCCGGGTGAACCTGGGCCAGATTCGCGCGGACGAGAACGCCCTGTGGAGCTTCGGCCCCCACGACGTATCCGTGGCATTGTACTTGCTAGGTGAGGCGCCGGTGCGCGTCGCCGCGCATGGCAAGAGCTATCTCCAACGCCAGGTTGAAGATGTGGTGTTCCTTACGATGGAGTTCAGCTCCGGGATCCTCGCCCATGTGCAGCTCTCTTGGTTGGACCCCCACAAGGAGCGAAAGCTGACGGTCGTCGGCGCGAAAAAGATGGTGGTGTTCGACGATATGGAGGCGCGCGAGAAGCTCCGCATCTACGACAAAGGCGTGGAGCGCCCACCCGAGTACGGGTCGTACGGTGAAGCGCTGTCGATCCGGGAGGGTGACATCTTCATCCCCAAGATTCCCAACGTGGAGCCCCTTGCCGCGGAGCTGAGTCACTTCGTTCGGGTGGCGCGCGGCGCGGAGCCCCCGCGCGCCGGCGCCGACGACGGTGTCCGCGTCGTGCGCGTGCTGGAGGCGGCGTCCCGCTCGCTGGCCACGGGCGGAGCGCCGGTGGACCTGTGACCGCCACGGCATCCTCCGCCGCCGACCTCCTGGTCGCCAAGACGCACGACCGCTCGGCGCTGATCGGCATCGTCGGGCTGGGATACGTCGGCCTGCCGCTCGCCATGGAGTTCGCGCGGGCCGGGTTCCGCGTCCTCGGCTTCGACGTGAGCCGGGGCGTGGTCGAGGGCCTGAATCAGGGGCGGTCGCACGTCCAGGACGTGGCGAGCGCCGACGTGGCCCGCTTCGCCCAGGTGGGGAAATTTGCCGCGACGACGGATCTGGCACGGCTGCGTGAGCCCGACGTCGTGTCGGTGTGCGTGCCGACGCCGTTGTCCAAGACGAAGGACCCCGACGTGAGCTATGTGCTCGCGGCGACGAATTCCATCAAGCAGGCGCTGCGTCGCGGTCAGCTGATCGTCCTCGAATCGACCACGTACCCCGGCACCACGCGCGAGCTCATGCTCCCCGCGCTCGAGGAGACGGGTCTCAAGGTCGGGGAGGACTTCTTCCTCGCGTTCTCGCCCGAGCGGGTGGACCCGGGCAACGGCAAGTGGAACACGCACAACACACCGAAGGTGGTGGGCGGGATCACGGACACCTGTCGGCGCGTGGCGATATCCGTATACGAGCCGGCCATCGAGACGCTCATCGCGGTCTCGTCCACCGAGGCGGCCGAGCTGGTGAAGATCCTCGAGAACACATTCCGCAGCGTCAACATCGGGCTCGTCAACGAGATGGCGATCGTGTGCGAGAAGCTCGGGGTGGACGTGTGGGAGGTGATCGAAGCCGCCGCGACCAAGCCGTTCGGGTTCATGAAATTCACGCCCGGGCCCGGCGTCGGCGGGCACTGCATCCCGCTCGACCCTCACTACCTCGCCTGGAAGATGCGCACCTTGAACTACCGCACCCGCTTCATCGAGCTGGCCGGAGAGATCAACGCCGCGATGCCGGAGTACTGGGTGGGGCAGATCGTGGACCGCCTCAACGAACAGGGCCGCGCGGCGCGGGGCAGCAAGGTGCTGGTGCTCGGCGTCGCGTACAAGAAGGACATCGCCGATGTCCGGGAGAGCCCGGCGCTCGACGTGATCCGCCTGTTGCGGCCACGCGGTGCGGTGGTGGGATATCACGATCCGCACGTGCGCAAGCTCAGGGACGAGGACATCGACCTGACATCCACGCCGCTCACGGCGGAGACGCTCGCCGCCGCGGACTGCGTGGTCATCGTCACGGACCACTCGGACGTCGATTACGGGCTCGTCGCGCGCAGCGCGCGGCTGGTCGTGGACACGCGCAACGCGCTCGCGCGGCAGCGGCGGCGGGGGCAGGAGCGATGAGAGTCGCCGTCGTGGGCACGGGGTACGTCGGCCTGGTCGCCGGCGCCTGCCTGGCGGAGACCGGGAACGACGTCGTGGGCGCGGACCTGGACGTCGCGAAGATCGAGGCGCTCCGCCAGAATCGTCTGCCGATCTACGAGCCGGGGCTCGAGCCGCTGGTGACGCGCAACCAGCGCGACGGGCGTCTCCAGTTCACGACCGATGTCGGCGCCGCCATCGAGAGCTCCGACGTGATCTTCATCGCCGTCGGAACGCCGCCCGACGAGGACGGCTCCGCCGACCTGACCCATGTGCTCGACGTCGCCGCCACCATCGGCCGCCACATGAACCGGCCCAAACTGGTGGTCACCAAGAGCACGGTCCCCGTGGGCACGGCGCAGAAGGTCCGGGCGGCGGTCGCCGCACACACGACCACCCCGTTTCAGGTGTGCGCCAACCCCGAGTTCCTGAAGGAAGGCGCGGCGGTCGAGGACTTCATGAAACCGGACCGCGTCATCGTCGGCGTGGATTCACCGGAAGCTGCGCAGACGATCGGAGAGCTGTACGCGCCCTTCGTGCGGACGGGCAACCCCATCATTTTCATGGACCTCGCTTCGGCCGAGATGACGAAGTACGCGGCCAACGCGATGCTCGCCACGCGGATCTCGTTCATGAACCAGATCGCGCGGCTATGCGACGCGGCCGGGGCCGACGTCACGCTAGTCCGCAAAGGCATGGGCACCGACCGGCGCATCGGGCCGGCGTTCCTGTTTCCGGGTCCGGGCTACGGCGGATCGTGCTTCCCCAAAGACGTCAAGGCGCTGATCCACACCGGCCGGGAGTGCGGGGTGCCGCTCGACGTGCTCGAGGCGGTGGAGGCCGCGAACGAGCGCCAGAAACGCGTGCTGTACGAGAAGCTGGCCCGCCACTTCGGCGGCAAGCTGCGCAACGTCGCCGTGGCGGTATGGGGGCTCGCTTTCAAGGCGGAGACCGACGACGTGCGGGACAGCCCGGCGCTGGTGCTCGCGGAGCAGCTGCTCGAAGCGGGCGCGCACGTGCGCACGCACGACCCCGCCGCGATGGACAGCGCCCGCCGCCACCTCGGCGACCGGGTCACGTACGCGGGCACCGCGTACGAGGCGCTCGAGGGCGCGGCCGCGCTCGTCATCGTGACCGAGTGGCTCGAGTATCGCAACCCCGATTTCGGCCGTATCAAGAAGCTGTTGTCGCGGCCGTTGATCGTGGATGGACGCAACCTCTACGACCCGCAGCGTCTCGCGCGCCTCGGGTTCGTGTACGAAAGCATCGGCCGCCCGGTCGCATGCGCGTCCTCGTAACCGGGGCCGCAGGGTTTCTCGGGTCGCACCTCTGTGACCGGTTGCTGGCAGAGGGTCACCGCGTCGTCGGAATGGACAATTTCCTCACCGGTAACCCCGTCAATATCGCCCACCTCCGCAAGCATCCCAGCTTTCAGTTCGTGCTGCACGATGTCGCGAACTTCGTCGAGGTCCAGGGTCCGCTCGACGGGGTGCTCCACTTCGCGAGTCCGGCGAGCCCGGTCGACTACCTCGACTACCCGATTCAGACGCTCAAAGTCGGCTCGCTCGGCACCCACAAGGCGCTCGGGCTGTCGCGGGCCAAAGGGGCTCGCTTCCTGCTCGCGTCCACGTCCGAAGTGTACGGCGACCCCCTGGTACATCCCCAACCCGAGAGCTACTGGGGCAACGTGAACCCGGTCGGCCCGCGCGGCGTGTACGACGAAGCCAAGCGCTTTGCCGAAGCCCTGACGATGGCCTATCACCGCTACCACAAGCTCGACACGCGCATCGTGCGCATCTTCAATACGTACGGACCGCGCATGCGCCCCAAGGACGGCCGGGTGGTGTCCAACTTCATCGTGCAGGCGATCAAGGGCGATCCGCTCACCGTGTACGGCGACGGGTCGCAGACCCGCTCGTTCTGCTACGTGGATGACTTGATCGAGGGCATCGTGCGGCTGTTCGAGCGCGGCGGGTCGGACCCGACGAACATCGGCAACCCCCACGAGTTCACCGTGCGCCAGCTCGCCGAGCTGGTGCTGCGGCTCACCAGCAGCCGGAGCGCCATCGTCGAGCAGCCCCTGCCCACCGACGATCCCAAGGTGCGCCAGCCGGACATCCGCCACGCCCGCGAAACGCTGGACTGGGAGCCGCAGGTACCGCTCGAGGACGGATTGCGCCGTACGATCGAGTACTTTCGTGGGATCGTGGTGTGAGCCCGCGCGTGCTCGTCACGGGCGCAGCGGGGTTCATCGCATCGCACGTGGCCGAAGCCCTGGTGGCGCGGGGCGACGAGGTCGTGGCCCTCGACAACTTCGACCCGTTCTACCCCCGCGCGGTGAAAGAGCGGAACCTCGAAACGCTGCGGCGCAGCAAGGGATGCCGCTTCGTGGAGGCCGACATCGTGCGCGACCCGCTGCCGCTCGACGGCGTGTCGGTGGTGGTGCACCTCGCGGCACGCCCGGGCGTGCGCCCCTCGCTCGAAGATCCCGCGTCGTACAGCGAGACGAACGTGACCGGCACGGTGCGTGTGCTCGAGGCGGCCCGGCGCGCCGGGATCCGGCGCGTGGTGTTCGGCTCGTCGTCCTCCGTGTACGGCGACACCACGCCCGCCCCGTTCAGCGAGGAGGCTGCCGCCGTCGAGCCGATCTCCCCGTACGCCGCGAGCAAGCGCGCCGGCGAGCTGGTGGCGCACGCCTTCGCGCACCTGTACGGCTTGCAGATCGCCTGCCTGCGGTTCTTCACCGTGTACGGCCCGCGCCAGCGGCCCGATCTGGCCATACACCGGTTCACGGACCTGGTCGCCCGGGGGCAGCCGGTGCGCATGCACGGCGACGGGTCGAGCGAGCGGGACTATACCTATATTACGGATTGCGTCGACGGCGTCCTGGCGGCCATGGCCTGGACCGAGCGTACCCGTCCCGGCGGGATCGCCCAGCCGATCAACATCGGCGGCGGCGCCCGGGTGCGGCTCGATCGGCTGATCGAGCTGATTGCGCGCACGCTCGGCCGCGAGGTGCGGATCGAGCGCCACGGCGACCAGCCGGGGGACGTGCGGCTCACGGATGCCGACCTGCGGCGCGCCGGCCGCGAGCTTGGCTTCCGGCCCAAGGTCGGCATCGAGGAAGGGATTCGGCTCTTCGTCCGCTGGTACGAGGCGACCCATGGACGTCAGTCCTGAGCATCTCGTCGCGCAGGCCCGGGAGCGGTTTCAGCTCCAGGACTATTACGGCGCGATTCACCTTCTGGAAGAGGTGATCGCGACGGGCCGGGCGTTTGCCGACGCGCACCACCTGCTCGGGCTGTCGTACTCGCTGGTGGGCCAGCAGGACCCGGCGCTGGCGCAGCTGGACCGCGCCCTCGCGTTGAACCCGTACTACGTCGAGGCGCTGGTGCACCGCGCCCTCGTCTTGAACGAGCTGGGTCGCGAAGCGGAGGCCGACGCGGCGTTCCGGCGCGCGGCGCAAATCGGCGGCGTGCCGCGGCAGGGCTTTCCGGCCCACGTCGCCGCCAAGCTCGCGAACCACCACGCGCGCCTGGGGGACGCCTACCTCGAGTCGGGAGGCCTGGCGACCGCGATCGACCAGTACCAGGCGGCGCTCGCGCTGGGACCCGCGTTTCACGATCTGCGGTACAAGCTGGGGCGCATGCTGCTCGAGGCGGGACGCGCGTTGGACGCACGAGAGCATTTCGAGATCATCGTCCGGGCGCGTCCCAACTACCTGGATGCCGCCGCGATGCTGGGGCTCGCCTGTTATCTCGCGGGCGACGGGCTCGCCGCCAAGGCCGTGTGGGAAGACTGCCGCGAGCGCCGGCCCGAAGATCCCCGCGTGGAAGCCTACCTCGCCATGCTGGCCCGGAACGACAACGCCGCCCTCCCCCAGGTTCCGGCCGGCGCGGCGGCGTCGCCGGACACCGATCCGCCGCCCCCGCGATCCGGAGACGGCGGTCCCGAAGGAGCCGGGGGACGGGGGCTCGGCGGACGAAAGACGCGCGTGTGAGCCGCTGGGCGGTTGTAGGCGTCGCGCTGGCGCTCGCGTGCCAGCCGAGCGCCGCCGACCACGAGGAGCTCGGCGATCGCTGGTACGGGGGCGGTGCGTACCGTGACGCGCTCGCCGAATACCAACTCGGCCTGAAGGCGCACCCGGGAGACGCGGACCTCGAAGCGAAGCTGGGGGCGGCCGCGCTGCATGTGGGCGACTACGCGACCGCGGTGAACGCCTACATCGCCCTGGGCGAGGGAGACCGCTCGCGCGCCGGCGAGGCCGCCGACGGGCTCGAGCGCAGCGCCCGGGCCGCCCTCGGGGCGAACGACCGGAGCGACGCCGCCCGAGGGCTCGCCGGACTGCACGCGGTGGCCCCCACGCGGCCGCTGGGCCGCTACGCCCGCCTCGCGGCGCTCGACGCCGCGGATCGGGGCGATACGGCCGGCGCCCTGGCGCTCTTGCCGGCCGCCGTCGCCGCCGCGGGTGACGGGCGGATGACCGACTCACTCCTGTACGTGTACGGCATGGTCGCCGTGCGGGTGCGCGCCTGCAGTACCGCGGTGCCGGTGTTCGAAGGCGTCATCCGGCGCCAGCGTGAGCCCGTCGTCGCCGACGGGGCGCGCGAGGGGCTGGGCCTGTGCGCGCTGGTCGAGGGACAACGGCTGGTCGCCGCCGGCAAGCCGGCCGACGCCGAAGACTGGTTCCGCCGAGCGACGGCCCCCGGTGCACCGGCCGACGTGGTGCGGGGGGCGTTTCTGGGACTCGGGGACGTGAAGCTCGCGCAGGGCGACGTCGCGGGGGCGCTCGAGAGCTACCAGCAGGCGCTCTTGGGCGGCACGCCGGGCGATACGCTCACGCAGCGCGCGCAGGACAAGATCAATGCGTTGGGGAAGGCGGACGCGCCGTCGCCGGCCCCGCCCAAACAACCATGAGGACGATGCGTCATCTTCTGCTGATCGGCTGCGCCGCGGCGGCGGCATGCCACCATGGACCGCGCATACAGCCGGCCCCCGATCCCGTCGCGGAGCTGGCCCGGGCGCGCGCGCAGTTTCACCGCGGCGACTTCGGCAAGGCGCTCGTCTCCTTCCGGCGCTTGAGCTACGAGCTCGGCCCCACCGATCCCGAGCTGGCCGAGGTGAAATACGACCTCGCGGAATGCTCGTTCCAGACGGGTGATCGGGTGCAGGCGGCGCACGACTTCCGACAGGTCGCCGATCAGTTTCCCGCGAGCCCGTACGCGCCCCTGGCGTTGCTGCGCGCGGGGGACGCGAACCTGCGGCTGTGGCGCAAACCGGAGCTCGATCCCTCGTACGGGGAGAGCGCGCTCGCCATCTACCAGGAGCTCGCGGGGCGATATCCGGGAACCGACGCCGCGGCTCGCGCCCAGGTGCACGTCCAGCAGCTGCGGGAGTGGTTCGCCCAAAAGGACTACAAGAACGGCCTGTTCTACTTCCGGCGGCGCGCCTTCGATTCCGCCATCATCTACTTCAAGGACGTCATCGCCAACTACCAGGGGACGGCGCGCGTCCCCGACGCCCTGCTGCGCTTGGTGGACTCCTACCGCGCGATCGGGTACGCGGACGAGCTGAAGGAGACGTGCGGGACCTTGCGCAAGTACTACCCGCAGACCGCGGGGCTCGGCGCGTCCTGCCCGGCCGACTCGACCACTGCGACGCCCTCCTGACCTCGGTTCAGGCGCTGTTCGGCGGCTCGTTCGATCCGGTGCACGTCGGGCACCTGGTCGTGGCAGAGACGGTGGGCGAAGCGCTCGGCGCGACGATCCGGTTCCTGCCGGCGCGGGAGCAACCGCTCAAGCGCACGGCCCACGCCGTCCATGGGGCGAGCCCCGAGCAGCGGGCCGAGATGTTGGAGCTCGCGGTGGCCGGGAACGCGCGGCTCACGGTCGAGCGGATCGAGCTGACGCTCCCGGCGCCCTCGTACACGGTCCGGACGTTGCGGGCACTCGCCCAGCGGGAGCCCGGGAACCGCTTCACGTTACTGCTGGGGGCCGATGCGGCCGCGGAGCTCGCGTCTTGGTTCGAGGTCGACGCGCTGCCGCAGCTCGCCGACGTCGTGGTGTTCGCGCGGCCCGGGGCGCCGCCGCCGCGCCATCCCGCGATCACCCGGAGCGTCGAGGTGCCGGCGCTCGACGTCTCTGCGACGATGATCCGGGAGCGCGTGCGGCAGGCCCGGTCGATTCGCTATCTCGTGCCCGACGTCGTGCGCGACTACATCGCGGCGCGGGGGCTGTACAGGAAGTAGAGGACTGATGGTCAAGAGCTGGTTTACGAAGATCGTCGGCACCCGCTTCCAGCGCGAGATGAAACGCATCCGCCCCGTCGTGGACGCGATTCATCGTCACGAGGAGCGCCTCAAGACGCTGTCGGACGCGGAGCTGCAGGCGCAGACCCCCAAGCTGCGCGGACTCGTCGCGGAGCGCACGGGCGCTCTGGCGGCGGAGGTGGAGCGTCTCAAGCGCGAGAAACACGACTGTCCCGAGGCGGAGCAGCGTGCTGCGCTGAGCGAGCAGCTCTCCCGGGCCGAGTCGGCCCACGTGAAGGAGCTGCAGACGACGCTCAACGATGTGCTGCCGGAGGCGTTCGCCACGGTGCGCGAGGCGTGCCGCCGGCTGGTGGGCGGCGACGTCGTGGTCACGGGGCACTCCCTCAAGTGGGACATGGTGCCCTACGACGTGCAGCTGATCGGCGGCATCGTTCTACACCAGGGCAAGATCGCCGAGATGGCCACCGGCGAGGGCAAGACCCTCGTCGCCACGCTGCCGTTGTACCTGAACGCCCTGGCGGGGCGCGGCGCGCATCTCGTCACGGTCAACAACTACCTCGCGCGGCGCGACTCGCAGTGGATGGGCCACCTGTTCACCTGGCTCGGCCTCACCGTGGGCTGCATCGACGACACGGAGCCGTCCACACCGGCGCGCCGCGCGGCATACCAGTGCGACATCACGTACGGGACGAACAACGAGTTCGGGTTCGACTACCTGCGCGACAACATGGTGTTCACGCTCGAGCAGCGTGTCCAGCGGACCCATGCCTACGCGATCATCGACGAGGTGGACTCGATCCTGATCGACGAGGCCCGCACGCCGCTGATCATCTCGGGACCGGTGGGCAGCGAGTCGGACGAAAAGTACGCGCAGTTCAACACCCAGGTCGTGCAGCTGGTCCGCAAGCAGACCGCCGTCGCGAACGACCTCATCGCCCGTGCGGAGCCCCTGATCGGCACCGAGAAGACCGCCTATGAGGGCGCGACGCTGTTGTACCAGGCGCAGCTGGGGACGCCGAAGAACAAGAAACTGCTGAAGCTGCTGCAGGAGCCCGGCGTGAAGTCGCTGGTGCAGCGGGTGGAGCTCGACGTGCTGGCGGATCGCAAGCTCCCGGCCCGCGAGCAAAAGCTGCGCCATATCGAGGAAGACCTGTACTTCGTGCTCGACGAGCGAGGCCACTCGGTCCACCTCACCGAGAAGGGCGTCGAGACGATGTCGCCCCAGGACCCCGACCTGTTCGTCGTGCCGGACATCTCGCACGCCGTGCACGAGATCGAGCACGACGAGCACCTCTCCCCCAAGGAGAAGATCGAGCGCCGTCGTCAGGTGGAGGCCGAGTACGCCCAGAAGAGCGAGACGCTGCACATCATCCACAAGCTGCTGCAGGCGCACGCGCTGTACGAGCGCGAGGTGGATTACGTCGTGCAGGAAGGCAAGGTGCTGATCGTCGACGAGTTCACCGGGCGGCTGATGCACGGGCGGCGCTGGTCGGAGGGGCTGCACCAGGCCGTGGAGGCGAAAGAGGGCGTCGCCGTACAGGAGGAGAGCCAGACGCTCGCGACCATCACGATCCAGAACTACTTCCGGATGTACGACAAGCTGGCCGGCATGACGGGCACGGCCGAAACCGAAGAGACCGAGTTCTTCCAGATCTACGGGCTCGAGGTGGTGGTCATTCCCACCAACCGTCCCGTGCGGCGCGTCGACAAGCACGACCTCATCTATAAGACGCGGCGCGAGAAGTACAACGCCATCATGGACGAGGTGGAGCGACAGCACAAGCGCGGGCTGCCGGTGTTGGTGGGGACGGTGAGCGTGGACGTCTCGGAGACGCTGTCGCGCATGCTCAAGCGGCGCGGTCTCCGTCACGAAGTGCTCAACGCCAAGTACCACGAGCGCGAGGCCGAGATCGTCGCGCAGGCCGGCCAGCCGGCCGCCATCACGATCGCCACCAACATGGCGGGCCGTGGCACCGACATCAAACTCGGCCCCGGCGTCAAGAAGTGTCAGGTATGCGGTATCACCGCCCACCAGGCGCCGTTCGGGCAGCAGATCGAGAAGCCCGACTTGAGTCCGGAGGAGATCAAGCGGCTGCAATGCCAGGAGGACCCGCCGTGTGGCCTGGTCATCTTGGGCACCGAGCGGCACGAGGCGCGGCGCATCGACCGCCAGCTGCGCGGCCGCTCGGGCCGTCAGGGCGATCCGGGACAGAGCGTGTTCTTCCTGTCGCTCGAAGACGACCTGATGCGCCTGTTCGGCTCGGACCGCATCGCGCGCTGGATGGACCGCACCGGCGCCGAGGAGGGCGAGGTCATCACCCACCCGTGGGTGACGAGCGCCATCGGCCAGGCGCAGAAGCGGGTCGAGCTGCAGAACTTCCAGGCCCGCAAGAAGCTGCTCGAGTACGACGACGTGATGAACCAGCAGCGCGAGGTGATCTATTCTCTCCGGTTGTTCGCGCTCGAGGGGGGCGAAGAGCTGAGGGCCGAAGCCGTGCGCATGATCGAGCAGGCGGTCGAGCGCCTGGCGGACGAGCTGATCGGCGACGCCAAGGACGCGTACCAGTGGGATCGGGCGCTCATGGAAACCGAGTTCCTGCTCAAGTTCCTGATTTCGATCCCGGGGCTCGCCGACCCCGCGAAGATCCGCAGCCGCGACGACCTGGTGCGGGCCGCGCAGCACGCGGGGCGGGCGGCGTTCGAGGCCAAGCTCGAGTATTTCAAGGAAATCGAGGCGAAGGTCGGGGCCCAGAACCTGGGAGGCCAGGCGCTGTCGCACATCATGCTGACGGTGATCGACGAGAAGTGGAAGGATCACCTGTACGATCTGGACCAGCTCAAGGCGGCGATACAGTACCGCGCCTGGGGCCAGAAAGACCCGCTGATCGAGTACAAGACGGAAGGCTACGACATGTTCGTCGGGCTGATGCGGGACGTACATGCCAGCTTCGCCGAGCGCTGGCTCAAGCTGCAGATCGAGCTCGGCCCGCCCCCGGGCGACGTCGGCGGCCCGGGCGTGCGCGGGCCGCGTCCCGGGCCTGTCGGCGGTCCGCGGCGCCCCACCCCCATGGTGGCATCGAAGCCGGAGGCCGACGGGCTGATCCGGGGCGACACGGCGGCGGCGCCGAAGCCCGCCCCGGGCGCGCCAGTTCCCAGTCCCTACGCCGGGGTCGGCCGCAACGACCCATGCCCCTGCGGCAGCGGCAAGAAGTTCAAGAAGTGCCACGGGGCCGCGTGAATTGCGGATTGGGGATTGCGGATTGCGGATTGGAGGTAGGCTAGGCCGAATCCGCAATCCGAAATCCGCAATCCGCAATATTCCGGTGCCGGACATTTCCCTTCGCTACCTACGTTTCCCCCATGCCCCTGCGCCTTTCCGAGCATCCCGAATACGACCGGCCGCGCGAGCGCCTCTGGAGCGTGGGCCCCGCCGCGTTGACGGGGCAGGAGCTCCTGGCCATTCTGCTGGGGACGGGGTGCAGCGGTCGTGACGCGCTCGCCGTTGCGGGCGCCGTGCTGGCCCGCGTGGACGGCTCGCTGCGGCGCCTCGCGGGGCGGCCCTCAGCGGAATTGGCCAAGGTCGCTGGCGTGGGACGAATCAAGGCCGCGCGCGTCGCCGCGGCGCTCGAGCTGGGGCGCCGCGTGGAGAGCGAGACAGAACCGCCGCCCGAGCGCGTGCGGGGACCCGCGGACGTGCAGCGCTTTTATGGGACGCGGCTGCGGGACCTCGCGGTGGAGGAGTTCCACGTGCTGGCGCTGGGGAGCCAGAGCCAGATCCTGGGCGACCTGCTGATCACGCGGGGCATCCTCAACAGCTCGCTGGTCCACCCGCGCGAGGTGTTCCGGGCCGCCATCGCGGAGGCCGCGGCGGGCATCATCGTCGTCCACAATCACCCGAGCGGCGACCCCACGCCGTCGGCGGACGACCGGGCCGTGACGCGGCAGCTCGTCGACGCCGGCCGCCTGCTCGACCTCCCGGTGTACGATCATGTGATCGTCGCAGGCGACCGCTACGTCAGTTTCGCGGAGGCGGGGCTGCTGTAGGACGTGGCGGCTAGCGCCGTCCGTGGCCCTCCTTTTCGTCGCCCGGCGTCAGCACCGAGTGGCCCGATCTGTCGGCCCGCATGGTGAACCGCGCCACGCTCCGCCCGAGCCGTTGCCCGGCTTCGATGTCGAAGGGGTAATGGATGCCGCCGTACATGCGTGAAAGCCCCGCCTCGGTCACCATCGCGTCCAATTGCTTGCGCTGGTCAGGGAAGAACCCGCTCAGCACCGCCGCGGCCGACGAGGAGATGCAGCTGTGTCCCGACGGATAGGAGGGGTGGTTGGGCTTCCCGACCGCGGCAACGACCGTGATCCCGGGATCCGCCTGCCACGGCCGAATGAACCAGTACGTCTCCTTCGCGTCCCAGCAACCGATCTGCGCGTCGAACATCGAGGCGCTGAGCAACGCGTACAGGTGTGTCGCCTGCCGCTCCGACAATCTGTGCGAATTGATGCCGTCCGTCGCGACCTGGAGCCAGACTCCCGAAGTGGTGGCCGTGCCCGCGCCCTGCGCCCAAACCGTGGCGATCCGAACCTGCTCGTCCGTGCGTGTATCGGAGATGTGCCGGATCTCCGCCAGCGCCGCGAGGAAGTCCGCGGACCCAAACGCCGGCGGAGGGCCCGGCCGAAACTGACGCGCGGACTTGAGGAACCAGGGACGGACGCCGGGCAATGGCCCGCCGGCGATGGTCGCGGGTGTCGTGTTACTGATCCACAACCCTGCGCCCACGGGAATGGTACCCGTGAACGGAGTGGAGAAGCCGTCCGCTTGCGCTCGGGCCACGATCTCGGCGCCTACCGCGCGGCCGATCACTTCGCCGCGCGCAAACCCAGGACCTGCGCCCCGCTGTGCCTTCACCATGTCCTCGAGCGCCTGCGTCTTGAGGGGGAAGAGGTAGCTCAGCACAGTTGCCGACGCACCCGCGACAGCGCCGCGATCGGATGCGCGCTCGCTCCACCCGCGCCGTCCGGACTCGTCCTTCCCCTTTCCGCCTTCGGTGCGCTGCACCGCCAGATATTGTGCGACACCGAGCAGCGAGTACGCGCGGGTCGACACGACAGGTGCGAGGTTGCCCTGCGCGACGAGGGTTGCGGCCGTCCCCTGCCACGCCGGGCTGGCTAGTTCTTCCGTGACATCGGCGCCGCGCGATGCGACGAGGGGTGCCGTGACGCCGGTCGGGTCCGCGTCGGGCTGACAGGCCAAGATGGGCGCGACGGCTGCAACTACGAGCAGCGCGCGGCGTGAGACGGTCGAGCTGGATCGCATGCGGTGCCTCCGAGAGAGTTGCTCCATCATAGGTCGCCGGACCGGTCGCGGCGAGAGGTCCTCACGTAACCAGCTAAGCCATTGGAGGATCGCGCATTATAGGAGTGGCCGTGTGTTTCCGCTGCCCGCGTTGACGCGGTGACCGCGGCTCGCCATCCTCCACAGGTGACCAGCACCGCTCCCCTCCTCGCCCCGGAGCTCGCCCGGGCGGTCGCGCTGCAGCGCGACCGCCTCGACGTCGACCTCCTGGCACGCGCCTATGGCCTGAGCGCGCAGGCGCACCGCGGCCAGAAGCGCCAATCGGGCGACGATTACGTGTCGCACAGCGTCGCCGTGGCCACGATTCTCGCCGAGCAACAGATGGACTCGGTCACCATCGCGGCGGCGCTGCTGCACGACGTCGTGGAAGACTCGAACGTCTCGGTCGAGGACATCCGCCGAACCTTCGGCCCCGAAGTCGCGGAGCTGGTGGACGGGCTCACTAAGCTCTCGACCCTCACGTTCCGCTCGACCGCCGAGGAGCAGGCGGAGAACTACCGCAAACTCCTGCTCTCGGTCGCGAAGGACGCCCGCGTCATCATCATCAAGCTCGCGGACCGGCTGCACAACATGCGGACCCTGGAGCACCTCGATGCCGACAAGCGCCACCGCATCGCGCTCGAAACGCGCGAGATCTACGCCCCGCTGGCGCACCGCTTCGGCATGGCCGGCGTCAAGGCCGAGCTCGAGGACCTGGCGTTCAAGTTCCTCGAGCCCGACGACTACCGCACGCTGGCGCGCAAGGTCAAGGCGAAGAAGGTCGAGCGCGAGCAGACGATCGAGCGGTTGCGGGGGCCGCTGGGCGACGCGCTGCGCGAGGCAGGGCTCGCCGACATCGAGATCACCGGTCGGCCGAAGAACCTGTGGTCGATCTACAAGAAGATGCGCAAACGGGGCAAGCCGTTCGAGGAGATCTACGACCTGCTCGCCGTGCGCGTGCTCGTGAACGACATCCCCGAGTGCTACCACGTGCTCGGCGCCATTCATCACAGCTGGACCCCGCTCCAGGAGCGGATCAAGGATTACATCGCGAGCCCCAAGTCCAACGGCTATCAGTCGCTCCACACCACCGTGTTCGGCCCCGGGGGGCAGCTGTACGAGATCCAGATCCGCACGCGCGAGATGCATCACACGGCGGAATACGGCATCGCGGCCCACTGGCTCTTCAAGGAAGGGCGCAAGAGCCCCGACGAGCTGGACCGCCATCTCGCGTGGTTCCGGCAGCTGCTCGAGCTGCAGCAGGACGCGCACACGCCCGAGGAGTTCCTCGAGTTCCTCAAGGTCGACCTGTACCAGGACGAGATCTTCGTGTTCACCCCGCGCGGGGACGTGAAGCGGCTCCCGAAAGGCGCCACCCCGATCGATTTCGCGTTCGCCGTGCATACCGAGGTCGGCCAACGCTGCCAGGGCGCCCGCATCAACGGCCGCATCGCGCCGCTGCACCGGCCGCTCAAGAACGGCGACACGGTAGAGGTGATGACGAGCCCCCAGGCCAAGCCCTCGCGTGACTGGTTGGCTCACGTCCAGACCGCGCGAGCCCGGCACAAGGTCCGTCAGTGGATCCGCCAGGAAGAGCATGAGAAGAGTCTGGAGTTGGGTCGGGAGATCCTGGCGCGCGAAGTACGGCGCCGCCGGCTCGACGTTCCCGACGAGGAGCGGCTGGAGCGGGCCGCCGCGGCGCTGTCGGTGGGCACGGCGGAGCAGCTCCAGGCCGCGCTCGGGCGCGGCGACCTGGCCCTGGGCACGCTGATGCGGGCGCTGTACCCCGACCTGCCCGCGGACGACCTGCAGGCGCCGAAGCCCACGGCCTTCGGCCGCGTGATCGAGCGGCTGCGGCTCGGCCGGGGCATCAAGATCCAGGGCGTGGACGGGCTGATGGTGCGGTACGCGCAGTGCTGCCAGCCGGTCCCGGGCGACACCGTGGTCGGTTATGTCACCCAGGGGCGCGGCATCTCGATCCACCGCTCGGACTGCCCCAACCTGCTCGTGCTGTCGACCGAGGCGGAGCGCCGCATCGACATCGATTGGCAGGAGTCGGAGGGCGAGACGTTCGTCGTCCGCCTGGCGGTGAGCGGCGAAGACCGGCGCGGTTTGTACGCCGACATCTGCACGGCCATCAGCGAATCCGGCACCAACATCCGCTCGGCCGAGATCTCGACCCGGGACGGGGCGGTGTTCGGCTCCGTGCTGGTGGAGGTGGAGAACCAGACCCACCTGAGCAAAGTGATCCGGGCGATCCGACGGGTGAAAGGCGTGATGGAGGTATCGCGCCGCGAATCGGGCCCCCAGACGCAGCCCGTCGTCGGTTAACTTTCGTCGATGCCGTTCGACCTCGTGTCCCCGTTCACGCCGGCGGGGGATCAGCCGCGCGCCATCCGGGAGCTGTCGGCGGGCCTCGCCCGGGACGACCGCTACCAGACGCTGCTCGGCGTCACCGGCTCGGGCAAGACGATGACGATGGCGCACGTCATCGCCCGGTTCGGGCGCCCCACGCTCGTGCTGTCGCACAACAAGACGCTCGCGGCCCAGCTGTACGGGGAGCTCAAGTCGTTCTTCCCGCGGAGCGCCGTCGAATTCTTCATCTCCTACTACGACTACTACCAGCCCGAGGCCTACGTCCCGCAGACCGACACCTACATCGCCAAGGATTCGTCGATCAACGACGACATCGACCGGTTGCGGCTGCGGGCCACGTCGAGCCTGATGGAGCGCGAGGACGTAGTGATCGTCGCGAGCGTCTCGGCCATTTACGGCCTGGGCGATCCCGAGATGTACCGGCAGCGCCTCGTGACGGCGAGCGTGGGCGAGGAGCGCGGCCGGGACGCGCTGCTCGAGCAGCTGGTGGGCGTGCAATATCAGCGGAACGACGTCGCGTTCGAACGCGGCACGTTCCGCGTACGGGGCGATACGATCGAGGTGTTCCCCGCCTACGACGAGCAGGCGGTGCGCATCGAATTCTGGGGCGACACGGTGGAGCGCATCGCGAAGATCGACCCGCTCACGGGCGACACCATCACCGAGCTACCGCGCGCCGCCGTCTATCCCGCCACCCATTTCGTGACCGAGCGCCCCACCATCCAGCGTGCCGTCGCGGCCATCCGGGCCGAGCTCACGGGCCGTCTCGCGGAGCTGCGTGCCCGGAACAAGCTGCTCGAGGCCCAGCGCCTCGAGTCGCGCACCAACTTCGACATCGACATGCTGCTCGAGGTCGGGCGATGCACGGGGATCGAGAACTACTCGCGCCACTTGACCGGCCGCGCGGCGGGGGAGCGCCCCGCGTGCCTGCTCGACTACTTCCCCGCCGACTACCTGTGCATCCTCGACGAGTCGCACCAGACGCTGCCGCAGGTCGCCGGGATGTACGAAGGAGACCGCTCCCGCAAGCAGACCCTGGTCGATTACGGGTTCCGGCTGCCCTCCGCCCTGGATAACCGGCCGTTGCGCATAGACGAGTTCATGCAGCTCGTGCCGCGGATCGTGTTCGTGTCGGCCACGCCGGGCGAGGAAGAGCTGCGGCTGGCCGGCGGCGTCGTCGTCGAGCAGATCATCCGCCCGACCGGCCTCGTGGACCCCGAGGTGGAAGTCCGTCCCGTGAAGGGGCAGGTCGACGACCTGCTGCACGAGATCCGGCTGCGCGAGAAGAAGGGCGAGCGCGTGCTCGTCACCACTCTCACCAAGCGGATGGCCGAGGACCTCACCGACTATCTGCAGCAGCACGGGGTGCGCGTGCGCTACCTGCATTCCGAGATCGACGCGATCGAGCGGGTCGAGATCATTCGGGGCCTGCGGCTCGGCGAATTCGACGTGCTCGTGGGAATCAATCTGCTGCGCGAGGGGCTCGATCTGCCGGAGGTGTCGCTCGTGGCCATCCTGGATGCGGACCAGGAAGGGTTCCTGCGGTCCGACCGGTCGCTCATCCAGACCGTCGGCCGCGCCGCGCGCCACCTGCAGGGGCGCGCGATTCTCTATGCCGACCGCGTCACCGGCTCCATGCAGCGCGCCCTCGAAGAGATGACCCGCCGGCGCGAGGCGCAGGTGGCGTACAACGCGCAGCACGGCATCACGCCCCGTTCGATCGTCAAATCCGTCGACCAGGTCCGCTTCGCCACCCGTTTCGCGGACGCCAAGACCGCACGCCCCGCCGCGGGCGGCGTACCGCGCCCGGCCGACGCCAAGGAGCGCGACGCCCTCATCAAGCTGCTGGAAAGTCAGATGCAGGCCGCCGCCGAAGAGCTCGACTTCGAGCTCGCCGCCGTGCTGCGCGACCAGATCCTCGAGCTCCGGGCCGAAGCCGACACCGGGCGTCATGCGCCTGTCCGCGGACGAGCTCCAGCGGTTCGGTGACGCGCTCGGGCGCGACCTCGCGGGCCCCGTCGTGATCGGGCTCTCCGGCGAGCTCGGGACGGGGAAGACGACTCTGGTCCAGGCGATCTGCGCGGGCCTCGGCGCTCGCGTACTGGCCACGAGTCCCACCTACGCCCTCGTGCATCACTACGAAACCTCCGACGGCCGGCCGGTCTACCATGTAGACTGCTACCGGCTCAAGTCGCCCGACGAGGCCCGCGACCTCGCGTTCGACGACATGATGCGCGACGGGGCCATCGTACTGATCGAATGGCCGGAGCGCGCCGGACCGTGGGCGCCACCGCTGGATCGGCACTTTCGGCTGAGTTACGGTGAGCAACCGGACATCCGGGAGTTGGAGGAGACTCGGTGACGAGGACGGTCGCGGCGCGGGATTGCGGATTGCGGATTTCGGATTGCGGATTGGTGGTTCGTGCTTCGAATCCGCAATCGGCAATCCACAATCCGCAATCGGGTTGTGCTTGATGGTCGGCTTCTGGCTCGGGATCGATACCGCCACCGACATCGCGAGCGTCGCCGCCGGCCGGCCGCCGGTCGCCGAGAGCGGGGCGCACGTGCAGGGAGCCCGCCGGCACGCCGCGGAGATCATCCGGTTGGTCGACTTCGTGCTCGACCGGCTGAGCCTCCGCCCCCGGGACCTCGAAGGCATCGTGGTCGGGGATGGGCCGGGGAGCTTCACCGGGCTGCGCATCGGCTGGTCGGCGGCGAAGGGGCTGGCGCATGAGGCCGGGCTCGACATTCGAACCATTCCGTCGCTCATGGCCGCAGCCGCCGGGGCGTCGCTGCGCCTCGGCACCGATCCGGTGGCGGCCTGTTTCGACGCGCTGCGCGGTCAGGTGTACGGCGCGATGTACGCCTTCCACCCCGACCGCGTGGACAGCTTGGTGGAGCCCGCCGTCCTGACGCCGGCCGAGTTCGTGCGTGTCGCCCCGGTGCGCCCCCGCCTCGTGGTCGGCGGCGGTGGCCCCGGTTTCGCGGACCAGATGACCGATTGGGCCGGCGCCCCCCCCGTACCGCTCGACAGCCTCCCCCCCGCCGCGACGATGCTGCTCGCCCTGCTCGGGCGCCCCGGCGTCGGTCGTACCCTCGACGATCCCGCCATCGCCGAGCCGGTCTACGGACGTCCTGCCGAAGCGCAGGCCCAATGGGAGGCGCGCCACGGCCGTCCCTTCCCGGATTCGTCCGGCCGCGCCGGCTGACGTCGACGACGTCGCGGCGATCGAGCGCGCCGTATTCTCCGATCCCTGGTCACGTCGCGACTTCGCGGAGTGCGTCACCTCTGGTCTGCCGTTCCTCGTCGCCGAAGTGGACGGCCTGGTCGCGGGCTACGTGATTGCGCACTGCGCGGCGGACGAGGGTGAGATTCTGAACCTTGGGGTGGCCGTGGCCCATCGGCGCCACGGGGTGGGACGGGCGCTGGTGGAGCACGTGCTCGCCGCGCTGGGGGCCCGGGGCGTGCGCGTGGTGTACCTCGAGGTGCGAGAGTCGAACGCGGGCGCCCGGCGGCTTTACGAAGCGCTGGGGTTCGGAGAGGTGGCCCGACGGGCGCGGTACTACCGCAGGCCGGTCGAGGACGCGGTCGTGCTATGCGCTGCGATTGACCCGGCCGGGGTGTCTGCAAAACTTTAGCCCAAGTGGCGTATCTTTGATTGACAGAATGACTTGCGGGTCATATACTGTTGTCGCCCTTGGTTCCGGACCCGCCCAGCGTTCGGAGGTTTTTCGTGAGCCGCAGTCTCAATAAGGTCATGCTAATCGGGAACTTAGGGGCCGATCCCGAGGTGCGGAGCACCAACAACGGCTCCCGCGTCGCCACGCTGTCGCTGGCGACCAGCCGGCAGTGGACGGGGCAGGGTGGCGAGAAGCAGGAAAAGACCGAGTGGCACCGGGTGATCTGCTGGAACAACAAGGGCGCCCAGCTCGCGGATCTGGCCGAGAAGTACATGAAGAAAGGCGACCGGATCTACGTCGAGGGGCGGGTCGAGTACCGCACGTGGGAGGATCGCGAGAAGCAGACGCGGTACACCACCGAGATCATCGCGCGGGAAGTGCTTCTCTTGTCGTCTCGGGGAGGGGGCGGAGGGGGCAGCGGGGGAGGCGGGGAGGGCTCAGGCGATTTCGCGCGGGCCAAGGCCGCCGCCAAGGTGGCGCCCGAGGCGGGGGGCAAGGCGGAATCGCTCGACGCGTTCCCGGAGGCCCTGGATGAGGAGGACGACGATCTGCCGTTCTGAACGAGCAGCCCTGCTCGCCCTTGTGGCAGGGCTGCTCGCGGGGCCGGCGCAGGTGCTCGTGGCGCAGGACACCACGCAGGCACGGCCGGACACATCGCGGCCGGCGCCGGATACATCGCAAGCGGCGCCCGCGCCGGCCCCGGAGGGGCAGCTCCCCTCCACTCACGTCGTCACCCGGGGTGAGACTCTCTGGTCCATTGCCCAGCTCTATTTCAGCGATCCACTGCTCTGGCCCGAGATCTATCGCCTCAATACGTCGATCATCGACGACCCGCACTGGATCTATCCTGGTGAAGAGCTGAGCCTCGCGGGCGCCGTGAGCGTCGCTCAAGCGCCCGACACGACGCTCGTCGCCGCGCCCCAGCAGGTCGCTGCCGACACGGTCCATGCGCAGCCCACGCCCTCGGCCGACACCGTGGCGGCCGATACCACCACCGTGGTCGACACGGCGGTCGTGGCCCCGCCGCCGGGACCCACGGAGACCTACCAGACCATCTTCGATCGGCGCCGCACGCCGTCTCAGGAGGTACGGGACGAGCTGCGGGCGTACACGAACCAGCCGTACCGTCCGTTGCGCCGGGGCGAGTTCTACTCGGCTGGCTTCCTCACCGAGGAGGAACGGCTTCCCTACGGCCGGGTCCTTGGGAATACGGCCACCCCGGCGATCCCACGGCTCACCGAGCGCTCGTCGGCCACGACGTTCGATCAGATTGCGATCCAGCCGCCGCGGAGCGCCTCGTATCACGTGGGCGACTCGCTGCTGATCGTGCGCGTGGATCGCGACATCGCCGGGTGGGGGGGCGTCGTGGTGCCGGTGGGCGTGGCGCGCGTGACGGAGCCGCAGCGTCGGCAGGTGTTGGCGGACGTGGTGATGCAGTTCGGTCGCATCCACGAGGGCCACCTAGCGCTGCCGCTCGAGCCGTTCAAGGACCCGGGCCAGGTGCGCCCCACGCCGGTCGATGGCGGGCTCGAGGGCACGGTGATCGCGGAGCGGGACCTGCATGTGCTCGCCGGTCCGCAGCAGATCATCTTCATCAATCGCGGGCGGGCGGACGGCGTGAGCCCGGGCGACGTGTTTGAGGCCTTCAAGCCGGCAGCCGGCCTGCCCGGGACGTCGTCGGAGCAGGTGCAGGTGGTGGTCGAGATCGTGCACACGCGCGACCATTCGTCCTCGGGACTGATCCTCAACATCGACCACCCCAACCTCGTTCCGGGCATGCCCGTGCGGCTCATCCGGAAGATGCCTTCCTGATTCGCCGGTCCCCGCATCCGGCGGGGCCGGTGTTCATGGCTCGTGGTGCTCACTTCTCATTTCATCGCACTGGGCCTGTACGCCCTGACCACAGTGCTGGTGCTGGCGCCGTTCGCTGGGCTGCGATCCGCACCGCGCAGCCTGCTCCTGGGCGTACCCATTGCCGGCATCGCGGCGCACCTGCTCGGGGTCGCACGGCTGACGCCGTTCATGGGCGTCGCCCCGACGCTCTCGATGCTCGCGCTGTTCCTCGCGCTCTTCCAGGTCGCGAGTGAGGCGGCGTTTCGGGCGTCGGCCGTCGGCGTGTTCACCGGGCCGCTCGCCACGGGGCTCATCGGGCTGGCCTTGCTCATCGGTCTCGTACCCGACGCGCGTCTGGTCGCGGGGCGCAGCCCGTGGTCGATCCTGCACATCACCGTGAGCATCTTGGGCCTCGCCATGCTGGCACTCGCGTTCATCGCAGCGGCGCTCTACCTGCTGCAGTTCCGGGAGCTCAAAGCCAAACGGTTCGGCCAGGTGTTCCGGCTGTTCCCCCCCCTGGAGCGGCTGGACCAGCTGAACCATCTATCTTTGGTGGTGGGCTTTCCGACCGTGACCCTGGGAGTGCTGTTGGGGTTTGGCGTGCGCTATGCGGGGGGTGTGTCGGTGGACGCCGCGCAGGTAGTGTGGGGGATGCTCATGTGGCTCGTTCTCGGGTGGGCGGTGGGCGTGCGCGTGGTGCGGCACTGGGCGGGACGGCGCGCGGCGTTCGCGAGTATCGCGAGCTTCGCGGCGGTGCTGCTCGTGTATCTCGCGCTCAAGCTCACGACGCCCGGGACCGAGCGGTTCCTCTGAGCAACGAGGTTATGAGCATCACCGTTCTGGGTGTGAATCACCGTACGGCACCCCTCGACGTGCGCGAGCGCTTCGCCCACACGACGGGGGAGGTGCCGCAGGCGCTCGAGCGGGTGTTGGCGGCTGGGGCGCGCGGCGGTGTGCTGCTCTCGACGTGCAACCGCACCGAGTTCTACCTGGCCGAGCCCGACGACACCGTTCCCGAAGCGGTATGGGCGCTCCTCTCGGAGCGCCTGGGTGCCGGGCGCAGTGCGAGCGCGTATGGCTACGTCCAGCGCGATCGCGACGCCGTGCGACACCTGTACCGCGTATCGGCGGGGCTCGATTCGATGATCCTCGGCGAGCCGCAGATTCAGGGGCAGGTGCGCGACGCGTGGGACGCCTCGAGGCCCCTGGCGGGACCGGTGCTGCACCGGCTGTTCCAATCGGCGCTGCTGGTGGGCGCCCGGGTGCGCAGTGAGACCGGGCTCGCCACCGGTGCCGCATCGGCGCCGTCGGCGGCGGTCACCGTGGCCGGCAAGATCTTCACCCAGCTCGCCGGCCGCTCCGCGCTGATTCTAGGCGCGGGGGACATCGCCGAGCTGGCCGCGACGTGCCTCGTGTCCGAGGGTGTGCGTGTCACGCTCGTCGCGAACCGCACCTACGAGCGGGCCAGGGCGATCGCCGAAGAGCTCGGCGCCCGGGCGCTCACGCTCGACGAAGCGTGGGAGCACTTCGGCGACTGCGACATCGTGCTCAGCTCGACTGCGGCACCCCATGCCGTCGTCACCTGGGACCGCGTGGCGGCGGCCATCGGGCGCCGCGGTGGACGACCCCTGTGCATTCTCGATCTCGCCGTCCCGCGGGACGTGGAGCCCGCCGTGGCGCAGCTCGAGAACGTGTTCCTGTACGATCTCGACGACCTGCAGGCCGTGGCGGCGCACGCGGCGGCCGAGCGTCGTAACGACATCCCCGCGGCCGAGCGGATCGTGACGGAGGAGGTGGAGCGCTTCTGGGGGTGGTACGGCGGCTTAGTGGTCGTGCCCGTGTTGCGGGAGTTCCGCGAGCGCATGGAGGCGGTGCGCGCGGCGGAGCTCGAGCGCACGCTGCGCCGGCTCACGCACTTGAGCCCCGAGGATCGCGACCAGATCGAGTACTTCAGCCAGGCGCTGCTCAACAAATTCCTCCACCAACCCACCGTCGTCTTGAAGGAGGCCGCGCGTGCCGGCCGGGGGTACGGGCTGCTCGACGCCCTGAAGCGGCTGTTCGGTTTGGAGCGACGGGATGGGACATAGGGTCCTGGTCACGGGAGGGGCGGGGTACATCGGTAGCGTCGTGGTGGAGCAGCTCCTCGCCCGGGGTCACGTGCCGATCGTGCTCGACGACCTGAGCACCGGACACCGCGCGGCCATCGCGCCCGGAGTCGAGTTCGTGCACGGCAACGTGGGCGACCGGCGCGTGCTCGAGGAGGTATTCCACCGGCACG
>QHUT01000167.1 GCA_003222055.1 Gemmatimonadota bacterium | reverse complement strand
GCGCGCACGTGTTCCTGGAGCTGCACGTGAAGGTGCTGCCCAAATGGCGGCGCCGCGACGCGTCGCTCAAACGCCTGGGGTACGTCCCATGAGTCTCGCCCCCGATCTGCTGGAGATCCTGGTCTGTCCCAAGTGCAAGGGGCCGCTGGAGCACCGCACGGCGCCCGCCGAGGCCCTGGTGTGCCACGCCTGCCGCCTCATCTACGCCGTCGAAGACGACATTCCCATCATGCTGATCGACGAGGCGAAGCACTTCTGACCGCGCCGGTGGGCGTTTGTTTGACACCCGCCCCCACGAGGCCTAAGTTTAGGCGCGCTCGACCCTTACGCGAGGAGCCAGGTGCGCGGCACGCGCCCGACGATACTCTTTTTCTCGCCGGCTGGTCGCACGGTACCTGACTTCCTGGCGCACTGGGTCAACGGCAAAGGACTCACCATCATCCCCGTGCCAGACCCGGGTGACGTCGAGCAGCGGGTGCTGCGATCCCTGCCGCAGCTCGTCGTCATCGACGCCGACGACGGCCCGCAGGGGCTCGCGCTGTGCGGCCGCCTCAAGGCCGACTCGTACTCGGCGATCGTCCCCCTCGCCGTCCTCACCAGCCGGCACACTACCGATCGGGTCCAGGAATGGTTCACCGCGGGGGCGGACGAGGTCATCAGCCCGCTGTTCGAGCCGGCCGAGCAGGCGAGCCGGCTGGACGGCCTGATGACCCGCACCGCGCGCGACGTCGCCGTCAATCCGTCCACGCGGCTCCCCGGTACCACGGAGATCGAGCGCGAGATCCGGCGGCGCATGGAGAACGGCGAGCTGTTCGCCGTCTGCTACGCCGACCTCGACCATTTCAAAGAGTATAACGATCGCTACTCCTACAACGACGGCGATCGGGTCATCTACATCCTGTCGCGCATCCTGCACGACGTCGTGAAGGGGCTGCTCGCGGGCCGCGGCTTCGTCGGACACATCGGTGGGGACGACTTCATCTTCATCATCCCGTTCGACGACATCCCCGAGGTGTGCGGCGAGGTGCTCGAAGTGTTCGACACCCTGATTCCGTACCAGTACAACGAGCAGGACCGGCGGGCGGGGTACTATTTCGGGAAGGACCGGCGCGGCCAGCTGCACCGTGTGCCCCTCATGACGCTGTCGATCGGGATCGTGACGAACCAGCACCGCCGCTTCGCGCACCCGGCGCAGGTGAGCGAGCTCGCGACCGAAATGAAGAGCTATGCCAAGACGCAGCCGGGATCGGTGTTCGTGGTCGATCGCCGGCACGATCCGGAGCTCGATGAACCCGGCGCGCGCTGATCGGAGCGGAGCGTGAACGTCACCTGTCCGTCGTGCGAGACCGTGTACCGCGTGGACCCCGCCAAGGTCCCCCCGGGCGGGGTGCGCGCGCGCTGCGCTGTGTGCAGCAACGTGTTTCCCGTCAACCCGGGCGTGGGCGCGGCGGCACCCGCCGTCGCAGCAGGCCAGCGAGCGCCCGCTGCTCCGGCGGGCCCCGCCGCACCCTCGCTCTCGCCGGCCACGCCGCCGCGGGGGATGCCCGCCGCCCCCCCGCGGCCGCCCGCTCCGCCACCGGCACCGCCCTCGGTCCCCGTGCCCCCGCGCCCGCCCGGGATGCCGCGCTTTTCCGGCCCGGTCGCTGCTCCTGCCGTGCCGCCGGCCGCGCCCCCGCCCCCGCGGCCCGCGGCGCCGCCGGCCGCACCGGCGGCAGCGCCGCCCACACCCACGCTGCGACCGCCGGCCTCGCCCGCTCCCCCGGCGCGCGCCCCGGCCGCCGCCCCGGCGGCTGCCCCCCGCGCGGCGCCGGCCCCGCCCGCGCGTCCGGCGACGCCTGCTGCTGCGTCCCCCGCGCCCGCCGCCCCCCGGGCGCCCGCGGCGCCGGCGGCGCCGGCGGGCGCGGCGCCCGGGCAGCGCATGACCAGCCCGCTGCGGCCCGTGAATCCGTTCCTGGTGCAGGACCCGAAGCAGAAGGCCCGCCGCCTCGCGCGGGCGCTCGTGTCGGACCTGGTGGTGTACCATCCGGAGAAGCGCCAGCAGGGGCTACGCGACGGCACGCTGCCGCAGCTGTTCAAGGACGAGATCGAGAAGAGCTGGCAGGAATACGTCGAGCAGGTCGGGGCCGAGATCGCCAAGAGCACGCCGTTCTGGGCCGAAGCGCTGAACGAAATTCTGGCCGGGGGCAACAAGGTATTTTGAGACTGGCGCCGGGGGTTCCACTGTGGCCTTAGCCGACCGATTCACCGAATTCGACCGCCGTCTCACCGAGCTCGGGAGCTTCCTTTGACGTAGCGGGGAAGACCAAGCGGCTGGGTGAGCTGGAGCACGCCATGGCCGAGGGGGGCGTCTGGGCGGACCCGGAGCGGGCGCGCCAGGTGGTGGACGAAGTGAAGACCCTCAAGAGCTGGCTCGAGCCCTACAACGCGGTGCGCAAGCGACTCGACGATGCGCGCGGCCTCGCGGAGCTGGCCGACGCGGAGCGCGACGACGCGCTGGCGCGGGAGCTCGACGCCGAAGCCGCCCAGATCGCCGGCGAGCTCGAGCGGCTGGAGTTGCGCAACATGCTGCGCGGCGGCGACGATGCCCGGGACGCGCTGCTCACGATTCATCCGGGTGCGGGCGGCACCGAGTCCCAGGATTGGGCGGAAATGCTGATGCGCATGTACACGCGCTGGGCGGAGCGCCACGGCTTCAAGGTGGAGCTGCTCGACCTGCTCCAGGGGGAGGAAGCGGGCATCAAGTCGGTCGACCTCCAGATCAGCGGACAGTACGCCTACGGCCTGCTCAAGGCGGAAAAGGGCGTGCACCGGCTGGTGCGCATCTCGCCGTTCGATTCGCAGTCGCGCCGGCACACCTCGTTCGCGTCGGTGTTCGTCTATCCCGTCGTGGAGGAGGACATCGAGATCGAGATCAACCCGGACGATCTGCGCATCGACACGTTCCGCGCGTCGGGGAAGGGCGGGCAGCACGTCAACAAGACATCCTCGGCCGTGCGCATCACCCACCTGCCGACGAACATCGTCGTGTCGTGCCAGCAGGAGCGCAGCCAATTCAAGAACAAGGCGACGGCGCTCAAGATGCTCAAGGCCCGCCTGTACGAGCGCGCGGTGGCGGAGC
>QHUT01000170.1 GCA_003222055.1 Gemmatimonadota bacterium | reverse complement strand
GGCACGTGCAGGGGCCCGGGCAGCACGAACTTGGTCGGATCGACGTCCTGCGCCCACCAGCGGGGATAGCCCCCCGAGCTGCGGCCGTTTCCCACGTCGCTCGTGAGGTCCCCGATCGCCGCGGCGAGGCGCACCTCAAACCCGGGATCGCCGCCCTCCAGCCGGTCGTGCAGCCGGTGCGCGTACCGGTCCATCGAGGGCCAGCGCTCCAGCGGCAGATCGGGAACCAGGAGAACTCGGGTCATGGACGGGAGGTACGCGGTGCGCGGTGCGCGGTATCCCCCGGTGCATGGCGACCCACCGCCGTGGCCGACACGCCGTCGGAGGCAACCGCGTACCGCGTACCGCGTACATTTGGCTCAGCCAAGCAGGTCCCTCCAGAACGTGAGCGTCCGTTCCGCCACCGCGTCATCCGAGAACAACTGCATCGCCCGCGCCCGCCCCGCCTGCGCGAGCGGGCGACGGTGGTCGGGCGAGGCGAGGCGGCGCAGCGCGCCGGACAACGCCAACGGGTCGTCGGGCGGCACCACGACGCCCGCATCACCGATCACTTCGGGCGTCGCGCCCGCGCTCGTTCCCACCACCGCCACCTCGTAGGCCATTGCTTCCGCCACGACGTGCGCCGCCGGCTCGGCCCAAGTCGGTAGGGCGCGCGCGGGCAGGACCAAGACGTCGAGCTCGGGCCAGAGCTTGCGCACGTCCTCGGGCGGCAGCGCGCCCGCCCAACGGACCCGCGCCGCGAGCCGCAGATCGGACGCCAGCCGCTCCAGGCGCTCCCGGTCGGGACCGTCGCCCACCACCGTCAGGTGCCAGCGGTGGCTGCGGTTCTCGGCCAGCGCCTGCAGCAAAGTATCGACTCCCTTCTCCGGCACCAAGCGCCCGACGCAGCCGATCGCCACGCCCTCGTGATGCATGTGCTGCGGCTCGGTAGGCACGTGGATGCCGAGCTGGGGAATCGCGGCGACGGGCAGGTCCGGCACCACCCGCCGCAACAGCGCGGCGGCGGCGCCGCTCCCCGCGATCGCCCCCTTGATGCGGCGCAGCATGCGGCGTCGCCGCCGTCGCGCGAGCCACGGCAGCGGCAGCTCCACGTTCTGATGGGTGAACAGGATCGCGGGCAGGCCGAGATAGCGGGCGGCGCGTACGACCTGCTGGGCCGCGGGTGTGGTGGATTCTTCTTCGACCTGCACCAGGTCGGGTCGCTTGTCGCGCAGCAGCGCGTGCAGGGCGCGGCCGCCGAACTTGACCGCGTCGGCCTCGCCGTGGTGGCGCGCGGGGATGGGGAACACCTCGACCCCGTTCTGGCGCTCCCACGCGATCTCGATCGTGCCGCCGAGCACCAGGTCGCGCCAGCGCTGTGGCACGCCCACCGTGACGTCGACGCCGCGCGAGGCGAGCGCCCGCAGCTTGCCGCGGTTGGCGGGGGAGAGGTAGGCGTGTGAGATGATCAGGACGCGGCGCATAAGAAGCAATTGCGGATTGGGGATTTCGGATTGCGGAGTCGACGGAAGGGGTCCCGCGCCCCGACGCTCGCCAGGCCAATCCGCATTCCGCAATCCGCAATCCGCATTATCTTTGTTTCCTTGCGGGCCCTTAGCTCAGGTGGTTAGAGCAGCGGACTCATAATCCGTAGGTCCCAGGTTCAAGTCCTGGAGGGCCCACGCTAAACTACTAGACGCCGAGACGCTCAGACGCCGAGACGCCTAGTGGCTCGCTCTTGCTGTTCCTACTCGGCGTCTAGGCGTCTGAGCGCCTGGGCGTCTAGCCTTTTCGGGTGGTTAGCTCAGCTGGTTAGAGCGCCGGTCTCACATACCGGAGGTCACAGGTTCGAGTCCTGTACCGCCCACTAACTTAGCCCGCCGCAGGCTGGCTCGCCGCGGGTTGTAGCAGATCAGCCACACTCCCCCCCGCCGCACCATACCCCCACCTCAAAAGCAGCCGGTATGAGCTTTGCTACACCTGTAGTCTCGACGCCACTCGGGCGACAACTTGGGCCCTTTTTGGAACGTGAGCGGGTTGCAGCGAAGCCTCGCCCGCGGCCAACGGGCTGCGGGCGCCGTGGCGCGTGCGCTGCCGTTGTTTCTGGTTGCGACCTGTCAGGTCGACAAGCTCACCAACACGCCACCGCCCATCGCCACGTTGCACGTGGCGCCTGCGCAGATCCGCGACTCCGCGGCCGCCGGCAGCACGGCCAGCCGCACGGATAGCGTCGCGGTCGCCAACGCGGGGCGGGGCACCCTCTCCTGGAGCGCGGGGCTCAAGCTCGGCGGACAGTGGCTCTCGGTGAGCCCCAGCGGCGGCGTCGCGCCTGCCAAGCTGCGACTCTCGTTCAATCCCGCCGGGCTTCCCACGGGCGTGTACCGTGACACGCTGCTCGTAAACGGTGAGAACGCGGACAGTAGTCCGGCGCGCGTGGCGATCGAGTTCGTGGTGCATCCGTGCACCCTCGTCCCCATCACCCTCGACGTCGAGCTACGCGACTCCCTCGCCACGCGCGACTGCGCGGCGCCGCACAAGCCCACCAGCTTCGCGCGCGTGTACGGCTTCACGGCGCGGCCGGGCGACTCGATCTCCGTGGTCATGTCGTCCGCGACGCTCGCCGGCGTTGTGATGCTCGACACGTCGCTCGCCGGACCGGCGATAACGCAGGGCCAGTGCGCCCCGGTCTGCATCCGTTATCGACGCCTGCAGGCCGCCGGAAACTATCTGATCGAAGCCGCGGCCGGGGCCGGGCAGACCGGCCCCTTCACGCTCAGCATCACGCGGCCCCGCTTCCCCGCGGGGCCCGAGTCGCTGAAGCAGGTGCGTATGGACTCGGTGACGCCGGTCCCGGTCGGCGGCAACACCGATCAAGCGGGCATGGTGCTGCGCGGTGGGGTGAGCGATCCCGACCCGTCCGATACGCTGCGGCTCGAGGTGGAGGTGCAGCCGGTGGGGACGGCGTTCACGGGCGCCGCCACCGGCATGAGCGACCCCGTGGCCAACGGGGCGCCCGCATTCGTCGCCCTGACGGGGCTCGCCAACAACACCGCGTATCACTGGCAGGCGCGCGCGCGAGATCAAACCGGCCGCGCGAGCGCCTGGACCACGTTCGGCGCGAACGCCGAA
>QHUT01000169.1 GCA_003222055.1 Gemmatimonadota bacterium | reverse complement strand
GCGACGTCCGCCTGTTTCGCGGCGGCCACGGCCTCGGCGAACCCTGCGGTCGTCGTGTCGGTGATGCCACAGCCCTTCGCGTATACGACACTCACGCTGCCGGCCCGGGCTTTGATTCCCTCGAGCGCGGTCACGGCGTCCTGCGGCTCGCCGCGGCCGGGCCAGGAACCGAGCGCCGCGGTCTTGTCATCGGCGAGCGGGCCGATCACGGCGATGGAGTGCACCCGCGCACCGAGCGGCAACAGCTGGCTGTCGTTCTTGAGCAGTACGATCGATTCTTCGGCGACACGACGAGCCAGCTGGCGGTGCTCGGGCGCGAGCAACGCCGCTCGCTCGCGTTCGGGGCTGGCGCCGTGGTAGGGATCGTCGAACAAGCCGAGGGCTACCTTTCCCCGGAGCACCCGGCGCACCGCCTCGTTGACCACAGATACGGGAATGCGGCCGGCGCGGACCAGAGTAGGGACGTCGTCCACGTAGATGCGGCTCACCATGTCCATATCCACGCCGGCTTCGAGCGCCAGCTTCCCCGCGTCCGCGCGTGAGGCCGATCTCGTTGAACGACGTCATGACGCTCCCGGCGCCCGCGTCGATCGCGGCGTGGTAGGGCGGCAGGTACACTTCGCGCAGCGTCCGCTCGGACAGATCGACGGTGTTGTAGTCCCGGCCGCCCTCGGCGCCGCCGTAGGCGGCGAAGTGCTTGACCGTCGCGAGCATCGCATCGGGTGCGCGCGGGTCGGTGCCCTGAAAGCCGCGGACGCGCGCCGCCGCCATCGCCGATCCCAGGTACGGGTCCTCGCCTGAGCCCTCGGCGATCCGGCCCCAGCGCGGATCGCGGGCGATGTCGACCATGGGCGCGAACGTCCAGTGCACGCCGGCCGCGGCGGCCTCCCGGGCGGCCACGTGGGCGGCGGCCTCGACGGCTTCCGGGTCCCACGAGGCGGCTTCGCCGAGCGGGATCGGGAAGATGGTGCGGTAGCCGTGGATCACGTCCTGGCCGAAGATCAGCGGGATGTGGAGCCGCGAGTCCGTTACCGCGACGAGCTGCGCGGCGCGTGTCACCGCCGCCCCGGTGAGGTTGAAGAGGCTGCCGACCAAGCCCTTGCGAACCAGGTCGAGCTGCTCGGCGCTCGGCTGACCGTCGATGGAGAGCTGGTTCAGCTGGCCGAGTTTCTCCTCGAGCGTCATGCGGGCGAGGAGGGAATCGATCTTGGGCTCGACGGCGCGCTGCCCGAAGACGGGCTGGGCGAAGAGTGTCAGGGCGAAGGCCAACGCTGGAACGTGACGACTACGCGGACGCATCGGGATCCCGTTGTAGAAGGAGAAAATTGAAGAGCGGCGCCCCCAATGTACTTGACCGTCACCGGACTTGACAAACCCTTGTGGGCGCGTGATAAGGGAGGCAAACACGTGCACAGGAGAAGCGTTCATGAGTCGCAGATCGTTCGCGCAACTCGGCTGGGGGCTGTTGCTCGGTGTGGCCTTCGTCGTGATGGCCGCGCCGGGGGCCTGGGCGCAGACCAGCACCGGAAGTATCCGGGGCTACGTGACTGACTCGAGCGGCACACCGGTGGCGGGAGCCCGTGTGGTCGCCGTGAACATCGCCACCTCGGCAGCGCGTGAGGTCCCTACCCAGAGCAACGGGTTTTACGCGCTCCTCGGCCTCGTCCCCGCCGAGTACGACGTGACTGCACGTCAGATCGGTATGGCACCCCAGAAGATTCGGGTCCGCGTGTTGATTGGCGAAGTGTTCCCGCTGGACTTCAAGCTGGCCGCCTCAGCGGTACAGATCGAGGCGGTGTCGGTCGTTGCGGCGGCCGGCGTGGAGATGCGTACTTCCGAGATTGCCACCAACGTGACGCAGCAGCAAATCGAACGGCTGCCGACGGCGAGTCGGAACTTCCTCGACCTAGCTGCGTTGGCTCCCGGCGTAACGATCTCGGACGATCGGATCAACAGCGTGTCGCGCACGTTCACCGCAGGGGGTCAAAGCGCGAATACAGTCAACATCTTCGTCGACGGGACGAGCCTGAAGAACGACTTGACCGGAGGCGGGGTGACCGGCCAGGATGCGAGCAAGGGCAATCCGTTCCCCAGGAGTGCTATCCAGGAATACCGGGTCATCAGCCAGAACTTCAAGGCGGAATACCAGAAGGCCTCCAGTGCCATCATCACCGCGACGACGAAGTCCGGCGGCAACGAATGGCATGGTAATGCCCTCTTCGGCTACCAGAACAAGGACCTTGTCGCGCTCGACTCACTGCAGCGGAAAGCCGGGATCACGACGAAGCCCGATTACACACGATCGCTCGCCAGCCTTAGTCTTGGCGGCCCCATCCAGCGGGATCGGCTGTTCTTCTTCGCGTCGTACGAGGGGAATTACCAGAACCGGACCAGTCTCGTGCACTTCCCCACTCCCGCGGCGGGATTCCCTGACCTCGACACCGTCAACATCAAGACGTACAACGGGAACTTTGGGTCACCGTTTCGCGAGACCATGGTCTTCGGGAAGTTGAACTACACGGTTAACCCAAAGTCTTCCGCGGAGCTGAGCTTCAGCACCAGGCACGAGACCGACGTGCGTGATTTCGGCGACCGTCCCCACAACTGCCCGGAGGACATGTGTGCGTTCTCCGAGGCGGTAAACTTTCGGCAGGACATCTCCATCGGACAGTTCCGCTACAACCGTTTTGCCGGCGCCTGGCTCAACGAGACGAAGGTGGACTATTCGCGCTTCCGTCGCCAGCCGAGTCCCAACGACCCTGGGGTGCCCGCACGCGTGTACGCGTACAGAGACACTAGCGGCAACATGACGAACAACTTCATCGGGAGCAATCTAAGTATCCAGGACTTCACGCAAAGGCGAGTCGGTCTTCGCGACGACCTGACGCACTCGAGCGGCGGCGAGCACGTGATCAAAATGGGTGCGAGTCTGGACTTCGTCGCTTACGATGTGTTCAAAGGGAACGACGAGACGCCCCGGTTCGCCTATCGCGACAGCGTGAACGGCCATTCGTACAAGTTCCGGAATCCATACGAGCTGAAGTATGGCACCGGCAATGCGACCCTGAACAAGAACAACCAGGAAGTCGGCGCCTATGTGCAGGACGACTGGAGCCCAACACCCAGACTGACGATCAACGTCGGGGTCCGGTGGGACTTCGAGTCGAAGATGATGAACTATGACTACGTGACGCCGCAGAACGTGGTCGACACGGTCACACGCTACCGCGATTCGATGCCGACCAGGCTCGACTTGAGCCGCTACAT
>QHUT01000128.1 GCA_003222055.1 Gemmatimonadota bacterium | reverse complement strand
GCTGGTGGTCGATGTGCCTCACCGGGATGGGGCCGAAAGAGTACTGGGTGGACGGCTGGTCGGTCGATGCCGACCGCGTGCGGATCAAAGGCGAGAAGGCGTTCGGCCGCGTGCGCGAGGTGCCGCTCGTCGACACGCCCGTGCGGCCAGAAATCACCGTGGACGGCTTCACGTCCGCGCTGCGGCGCCTCTCTGAGCGCCGGTTGCGCGACAAACTTTCTAACGCGTTAGAAAGAAAGCCTACCGACCAGGAGCTCGCCGAAGCCGCGGAGACCGACGGGCCGTGGAAGGTCACGCCCTATCAGGCCCGCAAGACGTTCGCGCGATGGATGGAGGACGCGCGCATCCCCCGGGCTCGCCGCGAGATCTACCGGGGCCACGGCAACCGCGACGTCGGGGATCTGTATGAGCGCTACGAGGTCACGACCTACCTACGCGAGGACGCCCAGGCGATGCGGGCGCTGCTGCCGCAGCAGGGCCTCCGGATGGTGCCGTGAGGGTTAACGGCGGAACACCGCCACCCCCACAAAGATCGTGTTGAGGACCGTGAGGGCCAGGATGACTTTGGTCAGGAAGATGATCGAGCGATGCAGCCGCTCGAATCGGCGACGCGACAGCTCCTCCAAGAAATACGAGACGCCGATCACCGTGGTCTTGGCGGCCTCGTCGTGGGCCCGCACGAGCTCGTCATCCGAGAGCCTTTGCAGTTCCGCGTACGAATAGGCCATGCGTTCCCCACTCTCACACCCACTTGGCGGAAATCGCCGCACACGAATCGAGAAAACCCTGATGCGCCCGGGAGGATTCGAACCTCCGACCAACAGCTTAGAAGGCTGCTGCTCTATCCACCTGAGCTACGGGCGCCTGATTACCTCACAACAACATAGACCGGGTAGGCTGCCGGTCAATCGCTACAGCCACAAGACACTCACAAGCCCGCCCCGATCACCGCTGCGTTCTGAACCTGCGCGCCTTCGCCAGAAACACGCGCTGCGGCTACCGCACAACAACGCGCCGCTCGACGACGGTATCCCTGCCAACGACTCGGACAGTCCCGATGCCAGGCTGCGAGAAATGAATTACCACGGGTCGACGAGCCATCCATGCGACGGCTGGGCACGCCTCGTTGTCCTGCATCCGAACGAGAATTGAATCGAAGAGGCGGATAGTCACGAGGAGGTCGTCGGACGCGACCTGGGGTGCCGCGCGACGTGTGCAACCGCCACCCTTCGTCCATACAGCCACCGTCTCGGGCACACCAGCCGTGACGGTGTCCGGTATCTGGACGGCGGGCAGGGTTGCTCGGTCGGTCCCTATGGGCGATGGCTCGAGCCGCCAATCCGACTGGAAGATCGCGCACGCGGCCATGCAGGCAGATACGAGAGAAAGGCGGAGCATCAGGTATGAGGCGGGAGCCGCATGATCGCTCGTAACCGCTGGGGCTGTCAACAGTGAGACCGTACCCCCCATGCAGACAGTGCCCATGGCAACGCTGGTGTCGTACCGCCTTGCGCCGGCGCGCGTGCCGCCTGCAGGTTACGCGCCATTGATAAAGTCGGGACACGAGTCACCCCCAAGACGCCGACACGAGGGCCACATGAGAGGTCTTACCCGCCGCTTAGCGCTGATCTCCGGTTTCCTCCTCATCCACCAGCCCGCCCCCGCTCAGCAGGGCACTCCCGGCCCCGTCACCACCGCGTTCCGGTCGGACGCGGAGCGGCTGGCTCGCAACCTCGTGGCCGCCGCCGACGACATGCCGGCAACCAAGTATCAGTTCAAGCCCACACCGGCGCAGATGAGCGTCGCCGAGGTGGTGCTGCACATCGCCGGAGACAGCGAGTTCGGCTGCGCGGCGCTGGGCGGGGCGAAAGCCCCCGCCGAGCCCAAGCTGACTCCCGTGGATAGCGTGCCGAAGCTCGTGGCCCGGCTCACGCGATCCTTCGCGTTCTGCCGCACCCAAATGGCCAAACTCAACGACGGCGGGTTAGGCGACAAGATTCCGGGGTACGACGGGCAAACCACTCGGGCGGCGATGATCTTCGAGCTGCACGAGGACTGGGCCGACCACTACAGCCAGTTGGCCAATTACCTCCGGCTGAACGGCATTCTGCCCCCGACCGCGAGGGGCGCAAAGTAGACAAAGTGACGTCTTCGAATTTGGTACCTGGCCGCGAACGCCTTATCCTTGGGCGGCGCGCCTCCAGGAGATCACCCATGCGCCTCGCCCGCTTCCTCACGCCGGCCCTCGTCCTCGTGCTGCTCCCCACGCTCCGCCAGGCAGACCGCCCCGACGACGATCCGCCCAGCCGGGTCGGTCGGTTGAGCTTCCTCTCGGGCAGCGTCTCGTTCCGGCCCGGCACCGTGGACGACTGGACCGACGCCACGATCAACTATCCGCTGCACGCGGGCGACCACCTCTGGACTGACGCCGATGCCCGCGCGGAACTGACGCTGGGATCGAACGCCGTACGGCTCGCCCCCCAAAGCGCCTTCGGCTTCCTGGCGCTCGACGACCGCACGACGCAAGTGCGCCTCTCGCAAGGCGCGCTCGAGGTGCGGGTGCGGAACCTCGGCGACGACGACAGTTTCGAGATCGACACGCCGACCGGCGCCGTGTCGCTGCTCCGCCCCGGCACCTATCGGGTCGACGTGAACCCGACGGGCGACACCACCACGGTCACCGTGCGTCACGGCCAGGCCGACGTCACCGCCGCCGGCTCGGCCTTCCCGGTGCAGTCGGGGAACGCCGCCGTCGTGGCGGGCGGCGACTCGCCGAGCTACGACATCCGTGAAGCGCCCCGGCCGGACGACTGGGAGGACTGGTGCGCCACGCGCGACCGCCGCTGGGACGACTCGCGCACGGCTCACTACGTGTCGCGGGAAACGATCGGCTCCGAGGACCTGGACGAGAACGGCGAGTGGCGCGACACGCCCGACTACGGGCATGTCTGGGCGCCCCGGACCACGATCGTGGGATGGGCGCCCTATCGCTACGGGCGCTGGGTCTGGGTGGAGCCGTGGGGTTGGACCTGGGTCGACGACGCCCCGTGGGGCTTCGCGCCGTTCCACTACGGCCGGTGGGTGTACTGGGACGGCGGCTGGGTGTGGGTGCCGGGCCGGCGCGTGGCGCGCCCGGTGTACGCGCCCGCGCTCGTCGTGTTCGTGGGCGGAGGAAGCTTCGGCGTGGCGTGGTTCCCGCTCGCCCCGGAGGAGCCCTACGTGCCGGCATATCACGTGAGCAACACGTACATCCGCAACGTCAACGTGACGAACGTCAACGTGACCAACATCAACGTGACGAACGTGAACGTGGCGAACATCCAATACCGCAACCGCGGCGCGCCGGGTGCGGTCACGGTCGTCTCGCGGGAGACGTTCGTCCGGTCGCGTCCGGTGGACAAGGGCGTGATCGTCGTGCCACGCGAGCGGCTGGACCAAGCGCGCGTGGTGGGCAGCACGGCGCGCGTCGTCCCCGACCGGCACAGTGTGCTGGGGCGCCCCGACAACATCACGGTGCGACGACCCCCGCCCGTCGTGACCACGCGCGAGGTGGTCGTGCGTCGCGAGCCCCCGCCACCCCCGGTGCCGTTCATCAGGCGCGAGCGTGCCCTGCGCGCTCATCCCGGCCGGCCGCTCGATGAGACGACGCTCGGCGCCCTGCGGGCGCAAACGCCGCCGGCCCGAACGAAGCCGCTGGTGCGACCCGCCGTACCCGTCGCGCCGGAGAACGGCCCCACTCCCGTCCTCCGCCCCACCCGGGAGGGTCTCCCGCCGCCTCGCTCACTGCCGCCCACCGTGCCCTCCGAGCGGGCGGCGCTGGAGCAGCGCCCCGGCCGGAGCGAGCGCCCCGAGCGTGGGGAACGCCCGCGTCCCGCAGCCCGGCCGGCTGAGCGGCCCGCACCCGCCGAGCGCGCCCGGCCCGACGCCCAGCCGGATCGCGAGCGCCCGGCGCCCGAGCGCCGCGCGCCGAGAGGTCGCGCGGCCGAGCGCGATACGACGAAAGAGAAGAAGCCTTAGATTCCGAGCCGGCCCATGGAAACGAAGCGGCGATACGAGCACGCGGCGTCACCGGGAGGGAACCTCCCTGCGTCGACGTCGCCCGAGCGGGTGCTGCGCGTCGTCCCGCCCCCGGAACCCGGGCGGAACCCCGGCACGCCCCTCGACCTCGACCTGGTGCGCGCGCTGCGCGTGAACCGGAGTGCGGTCGAGCGCCGCGCCGCCACGATCCCCACCCGCCGCACGGTAAAGAAAGAATGGCAGGCCGCCTGGCTGCTGCGGGCCATCACGTGCATCGACTTGACCACGCTTCAGGGCGACGACACACCCGGCAACGTGCTGCGGCTGTGCGCCAAGGCACGGCAGCCCGTCCGCCACGACCTGATCGCGGCACTCGGCGCAGCCGATCTGGGGGTCAGGGTCGGCGCGGTGTGCGTGTATCACGCCTTCGTCTCGGCGGCCGTCAAAGCCCTCGAGGGCTCCGGCATCCCTGTGGCGGCGGTCTCGACTGGGTTTCCGGCGGGGCTCAATCCCCTGCCCCAGCGGGTTGACGAGATTCGCGCATCCGTGGCCGCTGGTGCCCGGGAGATCGACGTGGTGATCACCCGGGCGCACGCGCTCACGGGAGACTGGGAGACGCTGTACGACGAGATTCGCGCGTTCCGGGACGCGTGCGGCCAGGCTCACATGAAGGTGATCCTCGGCACGGGCGACCTCGCGACGCTCGGGAACGTGGCGCGCGCCAGCCAGGTCGCGATGATGGCGGGCGCGGACTTCATCAAGACATCCACCGGTAAGGAGACCGTCAACGCCACCCTCCCTGTCGGCGTGGTGATGACGCGGCAGATCCGTGATTATGCCGAGCGCACCGGCCAGGCGGTCGGCTTCAAGCCCGCGGGCGGGATCCGCAAGGCCAAGCAGGCCCTCGACTGGCTCATCCTCATGAAGGAAGAGCTGGGCGATCGCTGGCTGCGTAACGACCTATTCAGGCTCGGCGCGTCGGCGCTGCTCACCGACATCGAGCGACAGCTCGAGCACTTCGTCACAGGTCGGTACTCCGCGGCTCATCGCCACCCCATGGTCTAGTCGGGAAACGGGAAAGGGGAAATGGGAAAAGTGACGACCGTCTCCGAGATCTTCGAGACGATGGCGTACGGGCCAGCGCCCGAGAGCGACAAGCAAGCGCTCGAATGGCTGGAGCGGCACGGGCGCGCGTTCGGGCTGTTCGTGGGGGGCCGGTGGACCAAAGGCAAGAACGGCGACGCGTTCGACGTCATCAACCCCGCCACTACCGCGCTGCTGGCGCGCGTCACCCAAGCGGGCGAGGGGGACGTGGACGCCGCGGTCGCGGCCGCCCGCAAGGCCCTGCCCGCCTGGTCCGCGCTCCCGGGCCACGCCCGCGCGCGTCACCTGTACGCGCTCGCCCGTGCGGTGCAGAAGCACGCCCGGCTCTTGGCGGTGCTCGAGAGCCTCGACAACGGCAAGTCGATCCGCGAGACGCGCGATCTCGACGTCCCGCTCGTCGCCCGCCACTTCTATCATCATGCGGGCTGGGCCCAGCTCGCGCAGTCCGAATTCGCGGGCTATGGGCCCGTGGGCGTGGTCGGGCAGATCGTGCCCTGGAACTTCCCCCTCTTGATGGTGGCGTGGAAGGTGGCCCCGGCGCTCGCGGCCGCCAACACCGTGGTGCTCAAGCCCGCCGAGTTCACACCGCTCACGGCGCTCTGCCTCGCCGAACTGGCGCACGAGGCCGGTCTCCCGGCGGGCGTGCTCAACGTCGTGACGGGCGACGGCCGCACCGGCGAGCTGATCGTGCAGCACCCCGACGTGGACAAGATCGCGTTCACGGGCTCGACCGAGGTGGGCCGCATCATTCGGAAAGCGACGGCGGGCTCGGGCAAGAAGCTCTCGCTCGAGCTCGGGGGCAAGAGCCCGTTCATCGTGTTCGACGACGCCGATCTCGACAGCGTGGTCGAGGGCGTGGTGGACGCGATCTGGTTCAACCAGGGGCAGGTGTGCTGCGCCGGGTCGCGGCTGCTGGTGCACGAGGGGATCGCCGACCGGCTGGTGGCGAAGCTACGCGCGCGCATGGAGAAGCTGCGGGTGGGTCCTTCGCTCGACAAGGCGATCGACATGGGGGCGATCGTCGCGCCGGTGCAGCTCGAGCGCATCCGTACGCTCGTCACCCGCGGCGTGGAAGAAGGGGCGACGCTGTGGCAGCCATCCTGGGCGTGTCCCACGGACGGCTATTTCTATCCGCCGACGCTGTTCACCAACGTGTCGCCCGCGGCCACTATCGCCCAGGTCGAGATCTTCGGACCGGTGCTCGTGGCGATGACGTTCCGCACTCCGTCGGAGGCCGTGGAGCTAGCCAATAACACGCCCTACGGGCTCGCCGCGAGCGTGTGGACGGAGAACATCAACCTCGCGCTCGACGTGGCGCCCAAGATCAAGGCGGGCGTGGTGTGGATCAACTGCACGAACCTGTTCGACGCGGCATCGGGGTTCGGCGGGTACCGAGAGTCGGGGTTCGGGCGCGAGGGCGGGAAAGAGGGGATGTGGGAGTACCTCAAACCGCAGCGGGAAGAGCGAAGCGGGAAGCGGGAAGAGGCGTCGAAGAAGCCGGCCCCGAAGCGAGCCTCGCGGAGCACTCTTCCCGCTTCCCGCTTCCCTGTTCCCCCGATTGACCGGACGTACAAGCTGTTCATCGGCGGCGCGCAGGTCCGCCCCGATCAGGGCTACAGCCGCAAAATCGTGGGTCCAGGCGGTGCACTACTCGCCGAAGTCGCCGAAGGAAACCGCAAGGACATCCGCAACGCGGTCGAGGCGGCGCACGCGGCGGCAACGTGGGCGCACACCAACGGCCACGCCCGCGGGCAGATCCTCTACTATGTCGCCGAGAATCTGGCGGGACGGGCGGCGGAGTTCGCCGGGCTCGTCGAGGCCATGACGGGCCAGGGCGAGGCGTCGGCCCGAGAGGAAGTGGACGCGGCGGTCGCGCGATTGTTCTCGTACGCCGCCTGGGCCGACAAGTACGACGGCGCGGTGCATCAGACGCCCATCCGGGGCGTCACCCTGGCGATGAACGAGCCCATCGGGGTGATGGGGATCGCCTGTCCCGACGAGCACCCGCTGCTCGGTCTCGTGTCTCTGGTTGGCCCTGCCGTCGCGGTCGGCAACTCGGTGATCGTGGTGCCGTCGGAGGCGCAGCCGCTGGCGGCCACGGAGCTGTACACGGTGCTCGAGGCGTCGGACGTGCCCGCCGGCGTGATCAACATCGTCACCGGGGCCAAGGACGTTCTGGCGAAGGTCCTCGCCGAGCACGACGACGTCGACGCGGTGTGGTATTTCGGGAATCGGGCGGCCGGCGCCGACGTGGAGCGGGCGTCGGCGGGAAACATGAAACGGACGTGGGTCGAGTGGGAGCCGAGGGACTGGATGGAAGGTGAAGGCAGGGAGTTCCTGCGACAGGCGACGCAGGTCAAGAACATCTGGATACCCTATGGAGAATAGGAAAGGCAAAGACTAGACGCACAGACGCAGAGGGGTGAACAGAAAACAGGGGCCAGGACTACATGTCCTGGCCCCTGTTCTCTTCACGCCGCCAGGCGTTTCCCGTCGGCGGGTGCGTGCTTCGGCTTTGTCAGCTTCCAGCGATTGCAGATGGGACAGCCGAAATAGGTCCGGCCGAGCCAGTCGGTTTCATATTGCTGCGGGTGGCGGCAGGGCCGGCGCGGCGCGGTTCGGCGAGGCTTCCTGCGCATCGTGTTCTCCTCCGCTCGGGCTGCATCGGTGAGAACACCCGGGGCCGCCCGGCGGTTCCACCGGGCCGGGGGTCAGCCGCCCGTCTTCACGATCGCCCATCCCAGGTTCGCCATCACCCGGACCAGCCACCCCAGGCGGTCCAGGTCGACGGGCTTCGTGAGGAAGGCGTCGGCGGCCAGCGCCGCGAGGTGCTCGCGCTCTTCTTCGGAGGCCGTGAGGACCACGACGGCCAGCCCGCGCAGCTGGGGATCCTCCCGGATCCGCAGCAACACGTCGCGACCGTCCAGGCCCGGGAGGTTGAGATCGAGCAGCACGAGGTCGGGCCGGGGAGCGTCCTGGTGGGGGGGCTGGCCGCGCAGGAACGCGAGCGCGTCGGTCCCGTCGGTCACGGTCCAGACCTGGTTTCGCACCTTGGCGCGCTCGAGCGCCCGCAGGGTCAGCTCGACGTCGTCGGCGTTGTCCTCGACGAGCAGGATATTGATGGGGCGGGTATCCGGCATGAGGCGATTGGGACTAGAAGCCTCGGTCGTGCATGACGACGCGCAGTTGCAGCACCGTTACCGCTAGCCGGCCGAGGAAGTCCGGGCCGGGATCGGTCGCGAGGCGGGCGCGAACACCCACCCACACGGTGGGCGTATTGAAGACGGTGTCGTTCACCGACCGCGTCGTCGGTGGCAGCAGGGTATCGGTCTGCACGCCCGACACGGTGGCGTGGGCGCTGACGTAGGGCTGGCCGGTGAAGAGAGTGGCCTCGTCCTTGGCGAAGAAGACGTCGAGGGCGACGGTACCGCCGCCCTGCGTGCCCTCGAGGATCGCGCCGGCGGTCACCGCTACGGAGTCCACCTTGCCCGGCCCGAAGCGCGATGGGAGTGTGAACGGCCGTGACACCGTGAAGTCCGTCTGGGACACGCCGCCGCGGACGCCGAAGGAGAACGCGTCGAGGCTGTCCGATCGCAGGAAGCTCAACACGTCCACGGTGAGGACGATGTTGGATGGACCGCATGCTGCCACCGCCACCGCCAACCACAAACTGCCCAGTGCCGCCGCCCGCTTCATCGCGCCTCCCCCCGCCGCGCCGGCCCAGCTGCTTGGTGGATACAACCTGCCCCTTTATGCTATACGGTAAGCCTGTGAAATCAATCGCCGGGACCACCCGATGAGCGGCGCCCCACCCCCCCGACCCACGGTGCGGGTCTACGGAGCCCGGCCACATGCGGGGTCAGGCGACGCGAACCCTGTGCTGGCCGGTGTGATCGCCGCCGTGCTGCTCGCCGTCCTATGGACGCTCCTTGTCTACCTGGTGCACAAACCGGTCAGCCTGGGTGGCTGGGGCGCCGGCGGTCTGATCGGCCTCGCGCTCGCCAAGGCAGGGCGCGCCTCGCGCCGGGCGCTCGGGACGGTGGCGGTGGTCCTGACCGTCGGCACGGTGGTACTCGCCAAGGCGCTGATTCTCGCGTTCGCGCTCGGGCCGATCGTCCGAGACGAAGTCTTGCGGAGCCCGGACGCGACCGCCGCGCTCTTCCTGATCGACATGACCGTGCGGCGATCGTTTTCACCGGACCTGCAGGCCGCGCTCGACAAACAGGCTCGCGGGAGGTCCGACACGACGCCACCAGACCTGCGCACCGAGCTGGCCTTCGAGCTCAGGGACCGGGTCATCGCCGAAGCGCGCGCGCGCGAGGCGGCAGCCAGCCTCGCCGAGCGCGAGCGACTAGTGCGGACGTATTCGGACAGCATCGTCGCCCGCGAGGGATTCTTTCCCATGCTCGGTCGCCTGTTCTCCTTCTGGGACTTGCTCTGGCTGGGCCTGGGCGTCTCGAGCGCGTGGAAGCTGGCCCAGAGCGGAGCGGGCTAGCTACTGCCCGGAGGGCGGCTCATCGCGCTCTGCCTGCTCGCGTGCCGCCCGCTCCTCCCGCTCGCGTTCCTCGCGTGCCCGTCTGACTCGCTCCTGGCGCTCGCGCAGGGCGGCCTCTTCCCGGGCTTCCTGAGCGGCATGGCGTGCGGCAGCGTCGGGATCCACCTGCTCGCGGGCCCGTTGGGCGCGCTCCTGCCGCCGCTGACGATCCTCGTCGCCCTTCGCCGCGCGCTCGACTTCGAGCGCGGCCACCCGCCGGGAATTCATCCACCAGAGGGCCAAGAACAGGCCGAACTGCGCCGGGAGCACGAAAATGAAGGAGAGAGGGAACAACCCTTTGACGGTGGCCGAGAGGGCGATGCTCGCGAGCGCCCATTTCCAGCCGGTCATATGCTCGTACTCGGCCGCGGCGTAGAAGAGCGCCGCGAATCCCAGGCCGCCTAGCACTCCCATGGCGCGAATATGCGAAATTGGGTTCGAACGGGCAACGTAGGGATTACCACCCAGGAGGTGCAGTCATGCTCTTGATTGTGATCCGGACTCTCGCCGTCGTCGTCGTGGGTGTGCTGATCTTCACGCTGCGGCGGTACATGACCGGTCGGTAGAGTAGGCGGGAACCAGACGCCGCACAGCGGGTCGACGCGTACGCGGGGGAGGCCGTCTTCGACTGACATGGCGCGCGGGCCACGACATATCTTCGTGTGGTGTGCAGGTCCAGAGACGAGGAGAGATTCCCGTGCAGGTTCTTCCCCCAGCTGGGTCGTTCCGACGGCGGTTGACTCTTGGACTCGTGATCGCGCTTTGCGTACTCGCCATTGTCGTGGGCGTCCTGTGGGTACTCCCACTCCACCGCGGCGCTTGGGATCCCCACCGGCTGGCCGTTAGTCTCATCGGGGGTCTTTTATAGGCCCTCCGAATGAGAGGAGACTAATTCGGCAGGTCTCATGAGACGGAAATGAGACTACGTGAGACCATGAGATGATTCGGAGAATCGGGGCGCCGGGATTTGAACCCGGGACCTTCTGGTCCCAAAGCGGTTTAAAGAGACTGCGAGTTACGACACCATGTAGCATTCACGCGGTGCTCTGGGCAGCGGTGTCGTGACTCGCGAGGGCGAAAACGACGCCACGTAGCACGACGCTCACAACGTAACGGCGCAGGGAGGGCCACTATGTCAGGAAAAATGGTTATATCGGGTGCCGCTCTGGTGTTGCTCGTCGGCTGTGTAGGGGACCAGTCGCTGCCGACGGGGTTCGAGGTGCGCGCACCGCTGTTCGCGGCCGTAGGCCCAGCCGGCGAGAGCCACCTCCGCACCCACGTGGCCGGCGGCAACGAGGTGTTCACGCCCGGGAACCCGGGCGACCCAACGCCGGCCGATTCGCGGGCGCAGGGGCAGGCGATCTTCCGCGTCAGCGCGGACGGCGGCACCGTGGAGTTCCGGCTCATCGCGTCTAACATCGACAACGTGATCATGGCGCACATCCACTGCGGCGCGCCCGGAGCGAACGGGCCGATCCGGATGTGGCTGTATCCGGTGATCGGACCGACGGGCGCTCCGGGACCCAGCGGCACCGGCCG
>QHUT01000127.1 GCA_003222055.1 Gemmatimonadota bacterium | reverse complement strand
ACGTGCCGGACGCGCACGTGTAATAGGGCTGGTTGGCGAGGTCGATCGCGCAGGTGCTGGTGAGGTTCAAGTCGTGATTGGCGTCGAGCGCGTTGAGGACGGTCCCCGTAGACGCGCGCGTCGAGACGATGTGCACGCCGGGGGCCGTGATATCGGGATGATACAGCTTGTCACCCGGAACGCCACGCGAGGAGAAGTCGGCGAGGATCGGCGCCCGGTTCTGGCCGGTCGGGTCGTCGCAGTGGATCGCGGAGTTGGTCGGGTCCGGGGTCACGAGCTTGCAGCCCGCCGCCACGCCGATCACCCAGGGCGCCACGCTGTAGGGGTTGAGGGTGTTCTGATCGGGGCCGTCGTTGCCGGCGGCGAAGACGACGGTGATCCCATGGTTGTGCACCGTCTTCGAGGCCTTGTTGATGGGATCCTTGGGATCGAACGCGCCGCTCGTGCCCCACGAGTTGTTCACGGCCTTGATGTTGTAGGCAGCCTGATGGTCGAGGATGTAGTCGAATCCGGCGAGCGCAAAGAAAATGAAGAGCACGTCTCCCGTGCCGACACCGAGGAGACTCGCGCCCGGCGCCACGCCCGTGTAGTAGCCGGCCGAGGCGGTCCCGAGGCCGGCGGTGATCCCGGCGACGTGGGAGCCGTGGCCAACCGACGTCTCGCTGTTGGGGAGGTTCTCGGCGAAGATATCGACGCCCTGCTTGAGCGCCTTCGGGGCGGAGTTTCCGAACGTGACTACGTCACTCAAGTTGAAAATGACCTTCACGTTCTGGACGGTGTGGCTGGGATAGACGAGGTCGGGATTGTAGAGCCCGTCGATCCCCGAATCGAGGATCGCGATTCCCATCCCTTTCCCGGTGATCCCCATCGCGTGCACGGCGTCCGCGCGGATGGTCGGGATGCTCTCGTGCAGCATGAGGGCGTAGAGGCCGCTGCCATGTCCGTAGTACTGCAGCTGCCGGTTCAAGTAGACGCCTTGGACGCCGGGCAGCGCGGCGATCGCGCTGATCTGGGTCGGCGTCGCGACGCCCGCCACGAGCTCGAGATGCTTGAACTGCACCACGCCGGCGCCGAGGTTGAGCATCGCGCTGGTGACGGCGTCGCGCGTGGTGACCGTCTCGTCGTAGTTGACGATGATCTCCAGGGTCGCGGTGGGCGCCGCGCCCGTGAGCGCGGTCGCGAGCGCCGCGTCGAGCCGGGGGGACCCGGGACGAGCCGGGGCGGCGACCTCGCGCGGCGCTTCGCACGCGCTCGCGAGCAGCAGGGATGCGGCGAGAAGCAGGCGTCTCATCGGTCCTCCACGACGACGTTGGGGGAACGCAACACCGGAATTGTTCCTCCGAGGGGCGGCAAAAGTGATGCCGATGGTCGACGTGGAGGAGCGGCGGCAGGAGGTGTGGCGAGGATGCTACGGGCTCGCTCAAGAGTCTCGGTTGCGATTAGCCTGAGGTACCCCCGATACGCCCGGCAGCGATGGCTTCCAACCGTTTCTTCAGTCGGCCCAGGTAAATGGCTGGGGGCTCCAAGAGCGGAATTGCCGGCTGAACACAGGGCTTGACCTGAGCTAACAGGTCCAGCGCCACTCGCGCCGATAGGGCGTGCGGCAAGTCGAAGTCTTTAAGACGGTACGAGACCGGGAGGCTGTTCTGCCAATTGCTGTGGTTTTCGATGTAGCGGAGGACTCGCCCCAGAACGCCCCTCGTCTTCTCGTCGGCAACGAAACCAGCGTACTGGTCGATCAAGCGCTCCGGCGTCAGCTCAGCCGAGCGACACATCTGTCCGAATGCGTAGATGTTGAGGGACTCAACCTCTCGAAAGATCGCATTGGCGACCAGACCATCCAGCCCGAGCCTGAGACCGCAATCGACGAGAGCCCGGATGTAGCGCGTCTCGCAGGAGGATTGCCCACCGGAGTCGTGGTTGTTGGGCTTCAAGAAGCCGTCGTCGGCTTCGTCCACGAGGAAATACGGCCAGCCAAGCAGTGGGCCGACTGCTCGCTTTCGCAGCGTCTCAATATCTTGTGCAGCGGGATAGAGCTCTGGCTCGAGGCCCGCTCGCGCGTAACGGCTCAGGGCAAGCGACCGGTAGTAGTTATGGAGGGGGAAAGACACGCCACGCCTCGGCCCAAGGAGCCCCGGTGCCGCCACGGCAGCGCGCGACAGCTTGACCTCCTGCTCCCAAAAGCGCAGGCTGGACGGCGATGGAAACCCTTCCCACTGGGCTATGGCCCAGAGATTGAAGATGAACGTTGCTGCAGGCGCTTGCTGCTTTACCATCTCCTGCACCCGTCGGCAGAACGCCAAGCAGTCTTCCAACGTGCTGTTGCCTTCGGGGTCTCCACCCGGATCTCCTGGCAGGAAGACAAATACGTCGGCATCCCGCAGTTGGGACACGGCGTCCCGCAGACGCGCGAAACGCTCGGTCAGTTTGGTCTTGTCGCGCGGGCTGAAAACCCCGGGAAAGTTAGCCCCCAAAGTACTGTCAGGCCCCGTCCACTGCTCCATACCGCCAAGCAGGACGATCCCCACGCGGAAGCCCTTGTCATGCGCCAACGTGATCGCGCTTGACATGGCTTTGTAGTACTCGGGCAACAGGTCGGGGCGAGAGCGAAATCCGGCTTCGCAGAATTCCAGATAGTTGTAACCACAGGCCTTGAAGAAGTCGTAGACTCGGGGGTCCTTCGGCGGTGGATCGGTCGGAAGGGAGGCGTACAGCCCCACAGTCTCGAAACCGCCTGCGTGTTGCGCCGAGCGACTTGCCTCCCACTCGAACATCGAAGAAGGCCGACAGAGAAACGGTCCGACGGACGTTGCAAGAGCCGCTCGGAGAAAATCTCTGCGATTCTGCATACGTTACTCCAGCTCAGGCTGACACCTTAGGCAATCCGTTGGGAGAGCAATTGACATGGCGTTGACATAGCCGGCGAGCGGCCGTGATGGTCAGTCGTTGCGGTGGAAGTGGCCAGGGGCAGAATCGAACTGCCGACACGCTGATTTTCAGTCGTCGAGTGCACTGCCACCGCTCCGGCGCCACCGGCCAGCATCAGACATTACACGCTACTACACAAGCAGTTTGGTCGCCGCCCCCCCGGAGGAGGTTATGCTCGCGTTGTGTATCACCGGCCGGAGCTGTGGGGGACAGCCGGGGGACAGCAGCTCACCGCAGCGACGCTCGTTTAGGAAGCACGACCACCAGAGACGGAAAAATGCCCTCCGGCGTGTCGACCTAACCCGTCTTCGTTCGTCGCCATCGTCCCGCGCGCGCGCGAAGGAGCGCGAAACCTGGCATATGCTCGGCGGCTCTCTTCGTTAGAGGCTAGGCCTCAGCCTGCCCGCGTCAGCTCGTAGAGATGCTGCTACAACGGAGTCGTCCCAGACCCCTGGATCACAACAAGGAGCAGCCCTCATGAAACGGACGCGATGGCTGCGAAACAGAACTCGTTATTACACCTTGGGCGCCGCAATGGGGCCGAGCGCCCGCTGCAACGATACCCCGAGCGCGAGGAGCTGGCGATCGGTGCCGTGAAGGGCGTCGAACTCGAGACCCACGGGGAGTCCAGCGGATGTGAGGCCCGCCGGAAGTACGAGGCTCGCCAGACTCGCACAGCTCGAGAGCGCCACGTTGCGCCCCATCGTCACGGTGTTCGGAACGACCTGGCCGCGGACCGTCGTGCTGCCATCTTCGCCGATCTTGTGCGCGGGAATCATCGCCGGCGGAAACGCGATGGCCACGATCGCTTGCTTGGCAAAGTAGGTACGGATCGCCTCGCTCGTTTTCATCCGCTGCGCGATCATCGCGTCGTACGCGCTCCTCGGCGGCGGCTTGGTGGCAAACAACGCCTTCAGATCGGGTCCCGCCTGCGCTGCTATTTGGTCGAACGAGACGCCGGCGCCCTGTGTCGCGAGGAAGTTACCGATCGCGGCGTGGAATTCTGAGACTATGATCGTCAGAGCGACGCCCGGCGCGGCCTTCACGTCGTCAGGCACATCGGCAGGCACAATCGTCACGCCGGCGGCGCGCAGCCGGTCGAGCGCGGCGTTCGTCACGCGTTCGACTTCCGAATCGAGGTCGGCGAGGAAGAAGTCGGCAATCCCGATGCGCACGCCCTTCAGGTCTGTGGCCGCCAGCGGCGACATGTCGCCCGTGATCACCGAGTCGAACAGTGCCAGGTCCTCGACGCTACGCGCGAGTGGACCGACCTGGTCGAACTTGTTGGTGGTGAGCGGCATGATGCCGTCGTCGGGATACCGCCCGAACGTCGGGCGCAAGCCGCAGATGCCACACATCGCGGAGGGGATGCGGATCGAGCCGAGTGTGTCCTCAGCGATCGCGAGGGGTGCCATTCGCGCCGCGACTGCCACGGCGGAGCCGCCGCTGCTGCCGCCGGGGACGCGCGTGGGGTCGTAGGGATTGCGCACGGCGCCGAAGGTCGCGTTGTTGCTCGTCCACCCGAGCGACAGTTCGTGCAGATTGGTCTTTCCCATCACCACCGCGCCGGCGGCGAGCAGAGGCGTGAGGACGCTCGCGTTGGCCTTGGGCCGAAAGTCTCGGAGGGCGGCCGTGCCGTTCGACGTCGGCAACGCATCCGTGTTGACACTATCCTTTACCGGAATCGGAAGGCCATGGAGCAGGCCGAGTCTGCCGCCGGACGCGCGCGTCTTGTCGGCTGCGCGCGCGGCCTCTAGTACGGTGTCGCGTGGAAGCACGCGGAACGCATTGAGCGAGTCGAGGCGAGCCGCCCGGTCTAACAACGCGCGCGCGTAGTCCTCGGCCTTCATGTCGCCACTCTTCATCGCGGCAATCGCAGCCGTCGCGCTGAGGCCAGCCGGCGCTTCGCGCAACGTGCCGCGGCTAGGCCTGCACGCGAGCGAGGAACCAGCAGCGGCCATTGCGGCCGCCGCCGCGGCTTGCGCGAGAAACTCGCGGCGGGAGTAGCCGGGTGTCATGCCCAGCTCCTGGAGAAGGCTGTGAACATGCTGAAGGACCCTTTCCACGCGGACCGACTCCGCGATGGTCCACCACAGTTCGCGATGCCCAGGGGGAACCAAAGGGGAAACTCGCCACGATGGGCACCGCGATGCCTCTCGGGTCCTTCCTCTTCAGCGACCGACTGCTCGCAACGAAGGTCGGACAGGGGACCGCTCGGGCGCAAGGGGACGCCGAGGTTGGCCGGGACGACATCGAGCCCGGTGTCGGCGCTCAGCCGGCGATAGTGGACCAGGTGCTCGTCGAACGAGAGGCGGTACGCCTGCCCGCTATCGCCCCTGAACCACAGCGATGGGTCGACGTTGGCGTGCGGGTCGTGGCGGCCGCGGTGGCCCGGATCGTAGCGGATGACGTTCACCGAGATGGCCGGCTGATCAGCCATGGACCCCCTAGAAGGTGCCGGGGGCGGGGTAGGCGCAGTCGACGAGCGGCGCCGGGATCGCCGCCTTGCCCGTGCGGGGCTGAGCTGACCCGCCTGAGCGGCATGGGCCAGGCCAAGGTGAGCGCAGTGGCCAGGGGCAGAATCGAACTGCCGACACGCGGATTTTCAGTCCGCTGCTCTACCAACTGAGCTACCTGGCCGAGCTATGCAGCAGAAGAACTTAGCGGACCGACTGGGGCGGTGGGAGTGCCAATGGTTGCCGTTGTTTGCCGATTGTTTGCCGTTGCGGGACCCGTGAACCGCTTCGCTACGGCTGCGGCGAGGTCGGCTTCATCGATGATGTTGTAGCGGTCGAACATCGATCGGGTCTTCCACCCACAGAGCTTCATGATCTCCCCCTCCGACAGCCCCGCTCGACGGAAGTCGCGCGCGGCGGTACGCCGGAGGTCGTGCACGAGCCGGCCTTGGAATCCGCTGCTCATCGCCCGCATGGCGGCCCAAGCAACTAGCCCGGCTAGGCCCCGAGCCTCGGCAGGCTACCTCGTGCTCGAGGTAGCCAGCGCTTGCGGTCGCCGGCCCCTACGCAGCGCCACGCGCTTGTGCGACCTGTCAGCCAGCGGCGCGCATGGAGCGCGAGCGCAGGCGCCGCTGAGGTGTTCAGTTGGAGTTGCGACCTGCGGACAGGAAAAACTCTAAGCGCCGCCGCGCCGAAAAAGCGCCCCTTGCGCCGGCTCGGCTTCGGGCGCAGTGGCCACGCGCCCGATGGGAGGCGCGAGCTTCCCTTCGGGCGTTAGCGCAAGCGGCGGTACTTCACCGGGCGCCCGTGCCGGGGATCCACCGCGTAGCCCGGGACCAACGGGCCCCCGTCCAGTTGGTGGCTCATAGACATGTCGGGAATATCGTCCCCCGAGTACACGCGGCACCGGCCGCCCTTCGTAGGCGGCCGAGCGTACCACCTGCCCACGAGCCGGCTGCGGGCCCGGGTGGAAGTTGATAATGTCCAGAATCTCATTCCGGCCCTCTGCGGCGTTGACAACGGCACGGTACGGGCGTTGGGTCGGGTCGTCAAGGGCGACGATCACGTGACTCGCCGCGAACGTACGGAGCCGCTGGCGGCAGCCACGTGGCGAAGCGGGCGCGATACGTCACGGCGTCCACCGTGTGCGGCTCGACCGCCACCACGCGGCTGGCCATGTCGAAGTAGGCGACGTCGACGCGCCGCGCGCTGGGCGCCCCGCGCCGCAGCAGCTCGGCGACGATCTGCGGCGTGACGATCTCGCGCCCGCCCTCGACCTGGACCGTGCGGGGGACTCGCTCCCAAGGGCAAGGTCGCTGGACAGTTACGGCCCCAATAGGTCGACACCCTTAGAGCGGTGAGGCAGCTAGTGACAAACACTGCGGCAAAGCGCACTCCAATCTCTGTTAGACTCGAGCGTTAGAGTCGTGCTGAGTATCGCTCGTCCGCGGTCCATATGCAGCTCACGGCCGGGCTGGCAAGAACCTCCGGGAAGTGCAACGAGCAGCAGCGTGAACAGTGTGCCTGCGGCTTGACCGCCGCTTGAGGTCACGCGCCGACTATTGGATCAGCGGCGCCCGGCTGTTTCGCACAACGCTCGACGGCGCCACCACGGTCCGTCTCGATTCGGCCGATGGTCCCGCCCCTTCCGTCATGACGATGGACCCGGACCACATCTATTGGCTCGGCGCCGCGCCCTCGACCTGCAGCCCGCCGTGCAGCTTCTCGATTCGCCAAGTACCGAAGGGGGCGGCACGGCGAGGTCGATCGCCACGACCGCGAACGGCGTCATCAGCGTGTCGGCGATGGCGGTCGCCGGCGGCTCGCTGATCTGGGAAGAGGACGGCGTCGGACCGGCTGCCCTCGACGGCTCGGTCGGCAGCAAGATCATCAAGGTCTCGCTCGCCGGGGGCGCCGCCACCACAGTCGTCAACGGGATGGAAAATGGATTGATCGTGCCTCCTGGCCCCGGCTACATCCCGGCGAGCTGGCACCCGCGCGGCGGCATCGTCCCCGACTCAGGTGTCATCTACTTCGCCGATGCCGATTTCTTCCAGAGCTACGGCGTGATGTCCGTGGCCGATACGGGCGGCGTAATCAACATTCTGCTCGCCGACACCACGCACGACGGAAGCGATTTCGTCCGCAGTATGACCAGCGACGCCACCACGCTCTATTGGGTCGACCTGAATCGGGTGCGATCGATGGCCAAGGCCGGCGGCGCCGTCGCCGATCTCGCCGGCCCCCGCACGATCCCGCCGTGGAGTCTGACTCGCCAAGGCTCCGACCTCTACTGGATCGAAGCCACCTGCTGCGCCCATCGCGACAAGGGCACGATTTACACGGTCCCGACGACGGGCGGTGCCCCGAATCAGGGGACTCCGCTAGAAGGCACGCCACCGCTTACACCCCGAAAGTTTTCCGCACCCCCGCCGCGTACACCTTCCACGGCACGACATTCCGCACCCGCGGCAACCAGTTCGCTTGCGCGCCCACACGGTAGCGCAATCCCGGGGATTTTTGCTCGATGATCTGGAGCACGCGCCGCGCGACTTGCTCCGGCGGGATGCCCCTCTCCAAGGCGTGACCAAACGCCGCGAGCATCCGGTTGCGGGGTGCGTCATACGCCGCAAGTGGCCGCGCCGCGACCGGTGACGCCTCACCAATTGGCGTGTTTACAAATCCGGGCTCGACCAGGATCACACTGATGCCGAACGGACGCAGTTCGTGCCAGAGCGATTCGGAGTATCCCTCGAGCGCGAACTTGCTCGCGGAGTAGAAGGCGCTGTAAGGAATCGCGGTGTTGCCGGCGAGCGAGCTGATGTTGATGATCTTGCCAGCGCCGCGCGCGCGCATGCTGGGAAGCACCGCATTCGCCATCCGCACGCTGCCGAAGAAATTCGTCTCGAACTGCGCCTTGGCTTCCTCGACACTCGTCTCCTCCGCGGCCCCGGTGACTGTATATCCCGCGTTGTTGACGAGCACATCGAGCCGGACGGCCTGCGCGATGACCTGCTCCACGCAGGCACGGACCGAGTCGTCCGACCGAACATCGAGTGCGAGCATCGTAAACCCTTGGGGCTTTGCGGAGTCAGGCTTGCGGGCCGTCCCGAATACGGTGAACCCACGCTCGGCCAGCAGTCGCGCCGTCGCCTGACCGATACCGGATGAGGCGCCCGTGACCAGGATTGTTTGCGACATGGGATCTCCAGACGGTTGTCCTCCCGAGAACAATACGTGACCGCTCATCGTTTCGTCCCCTGCCCGCAAAATCGCGATCGTGCCTTGCAGATACAACCGCGTCTGCCGGGCGATCGTCGCCCTGTCGGTCTGACACCGGTGCACGCTCGTGCCCGGAGAAACGCTTGCAAAATGCTGGCAGAGAGTTCTGGTCGACGCTCCTTATTGCGCTGGTCGGACCTCAATCTACACAGGGCGCGAACGCGCGCACCCGGAGACAATGTGTACTCTCCGTACCTTGACCCGCTTCTCCCTACCGAACACCCTTCTCCGTCCGTGTCCCAGAGAGGCCGCAATGTTGCTGCTCGCAGTTTTCTTGGCCGTACAGACACCTGTCGATTCCGTTGCGCTCGTGACGCGCGACATCCCCACTTTCTGGCGCGCCTACGATCTCGCGGTGGGCAAGGATCGCACCGAGCGGACACATATCTTCCGGACGGTATACCTCCAGCCCGGCTCCCCCGGATTACGCGACTGGATGCGTGTGCGCCTGATGAACCGGGACACCGTGCGAGCACGGATGATCGCGTCCGGCTGGACCGCCACTCGGCTCGACTCACTGAATCGAGACTCGCTTGAACGCGCGAGCACGCCGTTCGCCGAACAGTCGGCCGCCGAGGAGCTGCTCCACGCATTGAGCGCGTACCCGCGGTATTACGCGGCGGTGCGCGCGAGGACGCTCGCGGTCGATACCAACTCCGCCATCAGGCAGGGCATCCGCCAGGGTCTCGCGAAACTCGCCGAGCTCTATCCCGCAGCCCGCTTCCCCAACATCTACTTCCTGATCGGCACCCTCTCGACCGGCGGCACCACTTCGCGGAGCGGCATGCTCATCGGGACGGAGCAGTCCGCAAGCGGCCCCGATACGCCGCTCGACGAGCTCCCCGCCTGGGCGCAGAAGGGCTTCCCCACGCATCGGTTCGAATCGCTCGTTGGCCTCGTCGTGCACGAGGCGGTGCACACCCAGCAGAAGTCCATGCCCCCGGGCCAGCACGACACGCTCCTGCGCCACGCGCTCGGCGAAGGCATCGCCGATTTCCTCTCCGAGCTCGCGGTAGGACCATGGGCGGCGAACACGCCGCGCCAGATCTACGGGCGCGCGTATGAGCACGACGTCTGGGTGGACTTCCAGGACGAAATGGAAATGGCCAGTGATTCGATAATCCGCACGTGGATGTACAACGGCATGGTGCCGCCGGACAAGAATCACGGCGCTGTCGACATCGGCTACTGGGTGGGGTATCGCATCGCCGCCGCTTATTACGCGCGCGCCGCCGATAAACGCGCGGCCGTACGCCAGCTGCTCGAGTTACGTGATCCGACGGCGGTCCTGCGCGAGAGCGGCTACGCGCCTTAAAACTCGGTTAGACGGCTGCGCACCCGCCTCAAGATGTCCCAGGCCGTGTTCGCCCGTTACCTGAACGTCAGCACGAAACTCGTTCAGGCGTGGGAGGCCGGTCGCCTGACGCCCGACGGGGTTGCCGCCCACCATCGAATTGTCGCGCACCTGCCGATTGTCATCAACCACCAAGACCGGGATTCGTTTCGCCATGGGTAGCCCGTGTTCGGCAAGCCAACACGACGGTCTCAGAGTCTCAGGACGAGTGAGCGGAGCTGCGCCCCGCCAAGGCCTCGGGCTCACGGTTTCCGCGACCGCTTTCAGCTTCGCCAGCCCCTTCCGTCAGTCCCGAGCGGCAAAACACCTTGGCAAAGCGCGTCGTAATCCCAGCCAAGAAACAGCTTTGCGCGCGCGCCGCGGATGCTGTAGCGGTCGAACATCGCCCCCGTCTTCCAGCGGCACAGCTTCCGTTCGCTGTGCTATTATCCATCTCTCCAATTCCATCGAGCCCCCAGTGCGCACCGCGTTCTCGATTGCCGCCACAGCTCTCGCCGTCACGTCGCTCGTCGGACAGGAACCGTATCGGCCGCCCGTGATCGGCCGCTGGGATTTGACGCTCACGGCGAGCGACGGCCGCAAGTTGCCCTCGTGGCTCGAGGTGCGGGTCTCGGGCAATCACGTGCTCGTCGGGCGCTTCGTCGCGGTGGTGGGAAGCGCTCGGCCGATTTCCAAGCTCGATTATGCGAACGACACGTTGCGATTCGCGATTCCGTCGCAGTGGGAACAAGGCAGTGACGATTTGCGGCTCGAGGCGGTGCTGGCCGGCGACGCGCTGTCGGGTGCGGTGACGATGCCCGACGGGACGCGGCTGCCGCTGACGGCCGTGCGCGCGCCGTCGCTACATCGCAACGCTCCGCCGCGGTGGGGCACGCCGGTGCGGCTGTTCAACGGGCGCGATCTGACGGGATGGCATCCGGGTGGGGGCGGCGAGAATCAGTGGAAGGTGGTCGACGGCGTGCTGTCGAATCAGAAGGGCGGCGCCAATCTCGTGACCGATCGGACCGTCACCGATTTCAAGCTGCATGTCGAGTTCCGTTATCCCGCCCACGGCAACAGCGGCATTTACCTGCGCGGTCGTCACGAGGTGCAGATCGAGGATCCCGATGTGGGCACGACGCCCTCCGAGGCGCTCGGCGCGATCTACGGGTTCATCGCGCCCAACGAGTCGGTCGGAAAGAAGCCCGGGGAGTGGCAGACGTACGACATCACGCTGGTGGGGCGCCTGCTGACAGTGGTGCTTAACGGGCACCGGATTATTTGTGAGCAGAACATCCCGGGGCCGACGG
>QHUT01000126.1 GCA_003222055.1 Gemmatimonadota bacterium | reverse complement strand
AGCGCTTGCAGCGCTCGCTCGGCGAGGGCCCCGTGTCCTACCTCGCGGCGTGAGGTCCCGCGGATCGGCTTCACTTCACCAGTCGAGAACGGCGGAAAATTGTAGTGCAGCATGAACGACTTGGTGGTCTCTTGCGCCACATCGATCGAGTCGATGCGCTGCTCGTCCCGCGTCGTGCCGAGGGTCACCGACACCAGTGCCTGCGTCTGGCCGCGCGTGAACAGCGCCGATCCATGCGTGCGGGGGAGTACGCCCACCTCGCAGCTGATCGCCCGTACCGTGTCCAGATCGCGCCCGTCCACCCGCTCGCCGCGGGTCAACACCTGCTCGCGCATGGTGCGGTACTCGATGTCCTCGATGACGTTGGCGACATCCTTGGTGTTGTCGGGGAACTCGGCCGCGAGCTGCTCCTGGATCGTCGCCTTGAGCGCCGCCAGGGCCTGCGATCGCTCCGCCTTCTCCGGCAGGTTCAGCGCCTCCGTCACGCGCGGCTCGGCCAGCGCCTTGACGCGCGCCACCAGCTCCGCTGGCGGCTCCACCTTGGTCCACTCCATCTTGGGCTGCCGCATCTCGGCCACCAGCTCGTTGGCCGCGTCCAGCAGCTCGCGGATGCCCTTGTGCGCCACCTCGAGGCCCTTCACGATCTCGGCCTCGGTCAGCTCCAGCGCTCCCCCCTCGACCATCACGATCGAGTCCGCCGAGCCCGATACCACGATGTCCACGTCGGAGAACTCGAGCTGCTGGAACGTCGGGTTGAGGATCCACGCGCCCTCCACCCGGCCCACGCGCACCGCGGCGATGGGGCCCTTCCACGGCACCTTCGACATGGTGAGCGCCGCGGACGCCGCGGTCACCCCCAGCACGTCAGCATCGTTCTCCTGGTCCGCCGACAGCACGTAGATGAAGACCTGGATTTCGTTCTTGAAGCCTTCCGGAAAGAGCGGGCGGATCGAGCGGTCGGTGACCCGCGCCGACAGGACCTCCTCGTCGGAGGGGCGACCCTCGCGCTTCAGGAAGCCGCCCGGGATTTTGCCGGCGGCATAGCTCTTCTCGCGGTATTCGACGGTCAGGGGAAAGAACGGGAGGGTCGAGACGTTATCCGACACCGTCACGGTAGCGAGCACGACCGTCTCCCCGTACTGCAGGAGGCACGCGCCGGCGGCCTGCTTGGCCAGCCGTCCCGCCTCGAGCTTCAGGGTGCGGCCGGCGAAATTGCGTTCGAGGTGTTTCACCATATGGCCTGTCTAGAGCACAATGAAAAACGCGAGGCGCCCCGGTGCTCTTCCGGGGCGCCCAACGCGACGCCAGCGGTATTAATGGCGGAGACCCAGCTCGTCGATGAGCTGCCGATACCGCTCCAGGTCGTTGCGCTTCAGGTACTCGAGCAGGCGCCGGCGCTGCGAGACCATCCGCAAGAGGCCGCGCTGCCCGTGGAAGTCCTTGGCGTGGACCCGGAAGTGATCGGTGAGGCTGTTGATCCGCTCGGTGAGCAGCGCGATCTGGACCGGGGCCGACCCCGTATCCCCCTCGTGCCGCCCGTACTTCCTGACCGGCGTCGTCTTGTCGTACATCTGTTCCAGTTCCCTAATTATTGAGAGCGCAGTAACTTAGACCGCCGGCACCGGTTTGTAAAGCCCTCGTGACCCACACGCCCCCCGCCCCCTCGCCCACCGACCTGGTCGGCCGCACCGTCGGGCCCTACGACCTCGAGCGCCTGCTCGGCCAGGGCGGGTTCGCATGGGTGTTCCGCGGCCGCGAGCTCGACGGCACCCCCGTCGCCGTGAAAGTCCTCATGCCGCGCTACGCCGGCGATCCCCAGTTCGAGCGCCGCTTCCGCAACGAGGCCGAGACCGCCGCACAACTCCAGCACCCGAACATCATCCACATCCGCTTCGTGGCCCGCTCGGGGAATTACGTCTACTTCGGGATGGACCTGTGCGCCGATTCACTCGCCGCCCGGTTACAGCGCGAGGGCCCGCTCCCCGAAGCGGACATCGTGCGCATCACGGGCGACGTGGGTCAGGGGCTCCGCTTCGCCCACACCCGCGGCGTGATCCACCGCGACCTGAAGCCCGACAACATCCTGCTCCGCTCCGACGGCAGCGCGGTGATTACAGACTTCGGCATCGCGCGCGCGCTCTCCGGGTACGTCGCCTCCACCGGCGTCAACATGACGATCGGGACCCCACAGTACCTGTCCCCGGAGCAGGCCCAGGGACGCCCGCTCGACGCGCGCGTGGACTTTTATTCGCTCGGCGTGACCCTCTTCAAGGCCGCGACCGGTGAGGTGCCGTTCGCGTCGAACGACTGGTTCGAGCTGGCACGCATGCACGTGGAGGACGCCCCGCCCTCCCTCCGGAAGAAGCGACCGGACCTGTCCAAACGGTTCGAGCGCGTCGTGATGAAGTGCCTCGCGAAGCATCCCGACGACCGCTACCGCGACGCGTCGGATCTGCTCGCCGACCTGAGCGGGAAGGATGGAACGGCGGCGCCTGGGCTGCTCGAGCGCTTGCGCCGGTGGTGGTCAGGCTGACGCGCCGAGCAGGCGCCGGATCCAAGCCCAGAGGCCGTTGGCGTTCTTGGGCTCCACCTTTCCCGTTTCCCGTTTCCCCATTCCCGTAAGTACCGCCTCCGCCGCCTGCCTCAGCTGAGCTTCGTAATCCCTCGGAAACGGCCGCTCGGCGAGCCTGATCTCGAAGCCCGGACCACTCTGCACACTCCCCAGCTCGACGACCCCGGGAGACGCGCGATCGATCACATCGATCAAGGGCTGCAACGTTTCCCGTTTCCCGTTTCCCGCGTTCCCGTAATACGCCGCCGCCACGGTAACGACGACGCGCTCCGCTCCCACCCGCCCTGCGACGAAGCCCTCCAGCTCCTGCCTAACGCTTGAAGACATGCCCCAACCACCGCAACACGTCGTTCGACGTGGCCAGGATCATGATGCCGAGCAGCACCACGAACCCGATCTGCGTGAGGCGCAACCGCAGCTCGAGCGGCAGCGGCTTGCGGCGCACCGCCTCGGCGAGCAGGAACACCACTTGCCCGCCGTCCAGGAGCGGGATCGGCAGCAGGTTGAGGATCGCCAGGTTGATCGAGAAGAACGCCATGAACCGCAGCAGCCAGTCGAGGCCCAGGCGCGCCGCCTGCCCCGACGCCTGCGCCACGAGAATGGGGCCGCCCAGCTCGCGCACCGAGATCTGTCCCAGCACTAGTCCCTTGAGGAACCCGAGGATGATGACCGCGGTGCGCACCGTCTCGTCCCAGCCGCTGGCGATCGCGGCGCCCGGCGGCTTGCGCACTCGGACGACGGCCTGCTGCACCTGCGCCCCGATGAACCCGTATTTGAGCGGGCGCTTGGCATAGCGGGCGTCCGCGCCGCTCGCCTCCTCGGGAACGATCGTGAAACTCAGGCTGTCGGCAGAGCGCCGCACGTCGACCCGCACCGGGCGTCCGGGGCTCTCCCAGATGCGCTCGAGGAAGCGCTCCACCGACTTGACCGGCACGCCGTCGATCCGGAGCACCACGTCGCCGGGTGCGAGCCCCGCGCGCGCCGCCGGCCGCCCGTCCTCCAGCCGCTGCACCACGACCGGGACCCAGGGCACAAGGGCGTCCGCCACGGCCTGCCGCGCCGCCAGACCCCCCTGCCCCACCTCGATCACCACCGGCTCCGTGCGGCCCGCGATGCGGAACCGCAGCTCGCCCGGACCGCTCACGATCATCCGCACCACGTCGTCCCACGTACGGGTCGAATCGTCGTTGATCCGCACGATGCGGTCGCCCGGCGCCAGCGACGCGAGCGCGCGGGCGCCGGCGGGCAGCCGCGCCGCGACCACCGAGTCGAGCTGCGTCGTGTTCAGCTCGGGCGTGCCCACGGTGCCGGCCAACGTCGCGAAGATCACGAACGCCAGCACGGCATTCATCGCCACGCCCGCGCACACGACCAGCAGCCGGGTCGCAACGGGCTTCTTGTCGAAGGCGCGCGCGGGATCGATCGGCTCGACGCTCGCGCCACCCTCCACGTCGCCGGCCAGCCCCTCGTCTTCCAGGCCCGCCATCTTCACGTAGCCGCCGAACGGGATCCAGGAGACCCAGTACTCGGTCTCGCCGCGGCGCCACCGCAGGATCGGTCGGCCGAAGCCGAGCGAGAATCGCAGCACCTGGATCCCCACCGTCTTGGCGACGACGAAGTGCCCCGCTTCGTGGATGAAGATCAGCACGCCGATCACGACGACGAACGCGGCGAACGTCAGCGCCACGCGGCCTCCCGCGCCAGCCGGCGCGCCTCGGCGTCGGCGGCGAGCACCGCCTCGAGCGTTGCAGCATCGCCCGCGTGGTGCTGGTCCAGCACGCGTGCGATCGTCTCGCCGATCCGGCCGAATCGGATTTTCCCCTCGAGGAACAGCTCCACCGCTACCTCGTTCGCCGCGTTGAACGCCGTCGCCGCCGTGCCACCCGTCGCTGCCGCCCCCCGGCCCAGACTGTACGCCGGATAGAGATCGGTGGACACCGGCTCGAACGTGAGGGTGCCCGCCGCCACCGGGTCGAACCGGCGCGTGCCCGCGTCGGGCACGCGGGCCGGATGGGTGAGGGCGTACAGGATCGGGAGCTCCATCGTGGGGAATCCCACCTGAGCCAGCACGGAGCCGTCCACGAACTCGACGAATGCGTGCACCACCGACTGCGGATGCACCACCACCTCCACCGCGTCGTACGGCAACCCGAACAGGAAGTGCGCCTCGATCACCTCGAGCGCCTTGTTGACGAGCGTCGCGGAATCGACCGTGATCTTCTTTCCCATCTTCCACGTGGGATGGCGCAGGGCCTCGTCCACGGTGGCCCCGGCCACGCGCTGCGGCGTCCAGGTGCGGAACGGCCCACCCGACGCCGTGAGAATGAGCCGCGCCAGCTCCGTGGACTCCCGGCCGGTGACGCACTGCAGCACGGCGCTGTGCTCCGAGTCGACCGGAACGATCTCGCCGCCGCACTCGCGCGCCGTGCGGGTGACGAGCTCGCCCGCCATCACCAGCGTCTCCTTGTTGGCGAGCGCCACGCGCTTCCCCGCTCGCAAGGCCGCCAGCGTGGCCTCGAGCCCCGCCGCGCCGACGATGGCGTTCACCACGATCTGCACGTCGGGATGCGTTGCAGCCTCGACGAGACACTGCACGCCTTTACCCTTCCCCCGTCCCTCGTCCCCCTTCCCCCCGTTCACGATCCCGACGTACGCCGGCCCCCACTCGGCCGCCTGCCGTTCCAGCAGCTCGGCATTGGAGTACGCCGTCAACGCCGCCACCCGGAACCGCTCGCGCTGGCGCCCGAGCACTTGCAGGGCGGAGCACCCGATCGACCCGGTCGAGCCAAGAATCGCGACGCCGACGCTCATGCGACGTCGAACAGACGGAACAGGCCGGCCGTGAGCGGCAGCACGAAGTACAGCGAATCGAGACGGTCGAGCAGGCCGCCGTGACCCGGGATGAGCGACGAGGAGTCCTTGACGCCCGCCTCCCGCTTGAACAGCGACTCGGCCACGTCGCCCACCTGAGCCGCCACCACCCCGACTACCCCCACCGCCACCAGTTGCCAGACGCCAAGCCGCAAGGCCACGCGATCCAGGACCAGAGCGCCATACACCAGCGCCGCCAGCAGCCCACCCACCAGGCCAGCCACCGCACCAGCCCACGTCTTCCTGGGCGACAGCACGGGAGCCAGCTTCGGCCCGCCCACCAGCGCGCCCGCCGCCATCGCGCAAGTGTCGCACACCCAGGTCACGACGAGCGGCATCACGACCAGCGCGACCGAACCGCGGGGGTGCGCGTCGCTGTGCGGCCCGTGCCGGATCGCCACGATGAACGACAAGAGCGCCGAGGCGTACAGGCCCCCGAAGACGGTGACTGCGACCGCGGTGAGGGGCCGGCGATCCGGCCCCCGGGCGGCCGCCACTACCAGCAGCACGAGCAGCCACACGGCGCCGGCGTACAGCACCGGTTCCCATTCGGCGTAGCCTTTCACCCAATACGTGGCCAGCGGGCACAAGGCGGCGCCGATGAACCCGACCCATTCGAGCGGCTCGATCCCCTGTGCGCGCGCGAAGTCGTACACCTCGCGCGTGCCGAGCACGCCCAGCACGGCCAACACCGCGGCGAGCGCCCAGCCGCCCAGCCGCAAGAGCACCAGCGCCGCCGCGATGGCCGGGACGGCGAAGGCGATGCGCACCAGCAGATTGCGGGAGATCACACCGGGACTTTTCCGAAGCGCCGATCGCGCCGCTGGTAATCGAGGATCGCCCCGAACAGGTCGCGGCGCGTGACGTCGGGCCAGAGCACCGGCGTGACGTACAGCTCCGTGTAGGCGAGCTGCCACAGCAGGAAATTGGACAGCCGGTACTCGCCGGACGTGCGGATCAGGAGGTCGGGGTCGCCCCAGGGAGCGGTGTACAGCTTCTCGCGCACCGCCTCCTCGCCGATGTCTTCGAGCCGCTTCGCGCCCTTGAGCACCTCTTCCGCCAGGAGGCGCGCCGCACGCGCCAGCTCGGCGCGCGACGAGTACGAGATGCACAGGTTCAGGGCCAGCTTGGCGCCGGCCCGGGTCTCGTCCTCCACGCGCTCCACCGCCTCCCGCGCGCCGGGCGCGAGCCGGGTGCGATCGCCCAGCACGTGCACGGCGACGCCCTGATCCCGCAGCTCCGCCACCTCGCGCGCGATGTATTCCTCGAGCAGCTCCATCAGCGCCGAAATCTCGGTCGCCGGGCGCTGCCAGTTCTCGGCCGAGAACGCGAACAGCGTGAGCACTTCGACGCCCGCCGCGATCGCCCCCTCCACCACCTCGCGCACCGCCTTCATCCCGGCCCGATGGCCCAGCGGGCGCGGCAGGCTCCGCTCCCGGGCCCACCGCCCGTTGCCGTCCATGATGACGGCCACGTGGCGCGGAACGACCCCGTTGCCCCGGATCTGCGCGAGCAGGTCGTCCGCCATCGCTACACCTCCATGATCTCCGCTTCCTTCGCCTTGACCGCCTCGTCCACCAGCTTGAGGTGCTCGTCGTGGAGCTTCTGCACGTCCTTCTCGGTGTGCTTCTTCTCGTCGTCGGAGACGTGCTCGGTCTTCTTGATCCGGTTGATCGCCTCGGTGCGCGCATGTCGCACGGCCACGCGCCCTTCCTCGGCGAACTTGTGCACCACCTTCACCAGCTCGCGGCGCCGCTCTTCGGTGAGCGGCGGCAGCGGGATGCGGATGATGTTGCCGTCGTTGGAGGGGGTGAGACCGAGATCGGACGCGAGGATGGCCTTTTCCACGGCCTTGAGGAGCGACTTGTCCCACGGCTGGACCGTGAGCAGCTTCGGCTCGGGCGTCGCCACGCTCGCCACCTGGTTGATCGGCATCTCGCTCCCGTAGGCTTCCACGCGCACGAGGTCGAGCAGCGCCGTGGTCGCCTTGCCCGTGCGGACGGTGGCGAACTCCCGCTTCACGGCTTCCACCGCTTTATCCATCGCCTGCTTGGCCTGCTTGACGTGGTCCGTGAGAGTGGGGGGGCTCATTGCACGATCGTGCCGACGCGCTCGCCGGCCAGGACCCTGGCCGTCGCGCCCGGCTGGTTGATGTTGAACACCACGATGGGGAGCTTGTTCTCCTTGCACAGCCCGAACGCGTTGGCGTCCATCACGGCGTAGCCGTTCACCAGGGCGTCGCGGAACGAGAGCTCCGGGAGGAACTTCGCCTTGGGGTCCTGCTTCGGATCCGCCGTATACACGCCGTCCACGTTCGTCGCCTTGAGGATCAGTTTCGCCTCGACCTCGAGCGCCCGCAGCACTGCCGCCGTATCGGTGGAAAAGTACGGGTTCCCGGTGCCGCCCGCGAAGATGACCATGCGCCCCTTCTCGAGGTGCCGCACGGCGCGCCGCCGGATGTAGGGCTCCGCCAGCTCTTCCATGCGGATCGCGGTCATGACGCGCGTGTCGACGCCCTTTTTCTCCAGGATGTCCTGCAGGGCGAGCGCATTGATCACGGTGGCGAGCATCCCCATGTAGTCCGCGGATACGCGATCCATCCCCTGCTCGCTCGCCGCCGTGCCGCGCAGGATGTTGCCGCCGCCCACCACCAGCCCCAGCTGGACGCCCAGCGCGGCCACCCCCTTGAGCTCGTCCCCCAGCCGGTCGATCACCCCGAAATCGATGCCCCCGCCCGCCCCTCGGTCTCCCGCGAACGCCTCACCCGACAACTTGAGCAGGGCCCGTGGGTAGGCGAGACGCGCGCGGGAGGCTGTCGCCACTCAGCCCTCTCCGACCTTCAGCCGCGCGAAGCGTCGCACGTCGATCTTCTCCCCCGTCTTGGCCGACAGCTCCTTGACCAGCTCGCCCACGGTGCGCTTGTCGTCCTTCACGAACTTCTGCTCGAGCAGCACGCGCTCCTCGTAGAATTTCTTCAGCATCCCGTCCACGATCTTGGCGCGGATCTGCTCGGGCTTCTTCTGCTCGGCGACCTGCGCCTCGTATACCTGACGCTCGCGCTGCACCACGTCCGCCGGCAGGTCCTCGATCCGCACCGCGAGCGGGTTGGTCGCGGCGATGTGCACGGCGAGGTCGCGGGCCAGCGTCTTGAAGGCGTCGGTGCGCGCCACGAAGTCCGTCTCGCAGTTGAGCTCCACGAGCACGCCGATCTTACCGTCGTGGTGCACGTAGTGGCCGATCAGGCCCTCGGACGCCTCGCGCCCGGCCCGCTTGTCGGCCTTGGCGGCGCCCTTGGTACGCAGCAGGTCGACGGCCTTCTCCAGGTCGCCGCCCGTCTCCTCCAGCGCCTTCTTGCAGTCCATCATGCCGGCGCCCGTGCGGGCGCGCAGCTCGGCCACGAGCTTCGCCGGAATATCTTTCACGGTCGCCATGCTCCTCACTCGCAAAAACGCCGCCCTCGGGCCGTTCGGCTCGGAGGGCGGCGGTCGGTTGTCCACCGAAACGCGAACGTTCGGCGGGCTCAGCCTTGGCCTTCGGCGCCGCCGCTCGATTCCGCTGGGGCGGGGGCCGGGGCCTCGTCCGTCTTGAGCCGCGCGGCAATGGCTTCTGGCTTGGCGCGGCGCTTGCGCCGCGCCGGCTTCTTCTTCTTGTCGCCCTCCGCTTCCGCCTCGACGCCCGTTTCGGTCGAGTACGTCACGCCTTCGCCCTCCTCGGCGGCCTCGTGCAGCGGCATCTGGCGCCGCGCTTCGCCGATCACGTCCGACACCGCCGCGGTGATCAGCGAGACCGCCCGGATCGCGTCGTCGTTCCCGGGAATCGGTACGTTGATCAGGTCCGGATCGGCGTTGGTGTCCACGATCGCGACCACGGGGATCCCCAGCTTGTTCGCTTCGGCGACGGCGATCCGCTCCTTTTTCGAGTCCACCACGAACAGCGCGCCGGGCAGGCGGGTCATGTTCTTGATGCCCGACAGATACTTCTCCAGCTTCCCCCGCTCGCGGTCGAACAGCAGCTGCTCTTTCTTGGTGTAGTTCTCGAATTCACCTTCCGCGGTGCCCTGGTCCAGCTCCTTCAGCCGCTTGATCTGCTTCTTGATCGTCTGGAAGTTGGTGAGTGTGCCGCCCAGCCACCGCTCCGTCACGTAGAACGCGCCACAGCGCTGCGCTTCCGCCTGGAGGATGTTCTTGAGCTGCTTCTTGGTGCAGACGAACAGGACCCCCTCGCCCTTCAGCACCACACCGCGCAGCAGGTCCTGCGCCGCCTCGATCTGCCGCAGCGTCTTCTGGAGATCGATGATGTAGATGCCGGAGCGCTCGGCGAAGATGAACCGGCGCATCTTGGGATTCCAGCGGCGCGTCTGATGCCCGAAATGGACGCCCGCTTCCAGCAGGTCCTGCAACTGAGGCTGCGCCATGCACTCCTTTGTGTGAGGGGTTAGGGGCTCGGGGCTAGGGGTTAGGGGCCTCCACCGAAGCCCTAACCCCGAGCCCCCAGTCCCCGATCACCGCTTACTGAACTGGAACCGCTTGCGCGCTCCCGCCCGCCCAGGCTTCTTGCGCTCCACCACGCGCGGATCGCGCGTCAGGAGTCCCTGCTCCCGCAGCTTCTTGCGGTGCTGCTCGTCCGCCAGGCACAGCGCGCGCGCGATCGCGAGCCGCAGCGCTCCCGCCTGCCCCGTCACACCCCCGCCCCGGCACAGCGCCCGCACGTCGAACGCGCCCAGTGTGTCCGTGGCCGTGAACGGCTGCTGGATGTGCGACACCAGCGACGGCCGGGGGAAGTAGTCCCCCAGCGTGCGCCCGTTGATGTTCCACTTCCCCGAGCCGGGCGTCAGATACACGCGCGCGACGCCTACTTTGCGGCGCCCCACCGCGTGCCAGCGCAGCTCCGGCGTGATGCCGCTGCTCATCGCGCGGCCGCCGCGCCGAGCGGCTGCGGCTGCTGCGCCGCGTGGGGATGGTCGGGTCCGCCGTACACTTTCAGCATCTGTTTCACCTTCTGGCGCGACAGCGTGGTCTTGGGCAGCATGCCCCAGACCGCCCGCTCGATCACGCGCTCCGGGTGTTTCTCCATCACGTTCTTGAGCGGCGTGAACCGCTCGTGCCCCATGTAGCCGGTGTGTCGGAAATACCGCTTCTGCTCGAGCTTGCGCCCCGTGAGCTTCACCTTCGCCGCGTTCACCACCACGACGCAGTCGCCGCCGTTCAGATGCGGCGTGAAGGTGGGCTTGTGTTTGCCGCGCAGGATCTGCGCCACCTGGCTCGCGAGGCGCCCGAGCGGCTGACCCGTCGCGTCCACCAGAAACCAGCGGTGCGTCACGTCCTCTTTCCGCAGGCTGAACGTCTTCATTTCCGAAGCTTCCTCGCGTAACCGGTCGACGATAGCCGCGAACTATACCCGAGGCGTAAGGCGGTGTCAACCCGAAGGTTCCGGGCTCGCGAGGGTGACGAGCGGCATCCCTTTTTCGACCGGCTGCCCCACCGCCACGTGCACCGTCTGCACCACGCCCGCGCGCGGCGCGCGCAGCTCGTTCTCCATTTTCATCGCCTCCACCACTACCAGGCCTGCCCCGGCGTCGACGCGCTGCCCGTCCGCCACCTCGACCCGGACGACCAGGCCAGGCATCGGCGCGCGCACCACGACCGGCCCCGCCCCGCCCGGGGCCGTCCCTGTGAGTGCCTCCATCGCGCGGGCTCGCTCGTCTTGCACCGCCACTTCCACGCGCTCGCCCACCACGCCCATGGCCCAGCGTCCGTCGCCTTCGAGCGGCTGCGCGGCCACCGTCCACGACTCTCCGCCCAGCAGCAGGTGATACAGCGGCGTGCCGGGCAGGGGCGCGAGCTGGGCGTCGATGGCTTCCCCGCCCACGAGCACACGGGCGCCGTCCACCTCCACCTCGATGGTCTGGGCGCCGATGGTG
>QHUT01000054.1 GCA_003222055.1 Gemmatimonadota bacterium | reverse complement strand
GCGTGAGGCTGGCCACGCCGCCCAGCATCCGGTTGTACACGTTCCCGGCCACCTGCGCGCCGACCAGCATTCCGATGCCGTAGGTGACCAGCACGTGGAAGCCCTGGGCCTGGCCGCGCACCGCGGGGGTCGACCTCTTGTCCACGTAGATTTGCCCGGTCACGAAGAAGAAGTCGTAGCAGACGCCGTGGAGCAGGATGCCGATGGCGATGAGCCAGAAGACCGCACCAGGCGGCGCGATCGCGAACAGGGCGTAGCGCAGGACCCAGGCGGCCATGCCCGCCATGAGCATTCGCTTCACGCCCAGGCGCGCGAACATGAGGGGCATCAGCAGCATGAAGCCGGTCTCGGAGATCTGACCGAGCGTCTGGGTCGCCGCGATCTTCGTGACGCCGGCACTGCCGAGGAAGATCTGCGTGAAGTTGTAGTAGGCCGCGAGCGGGATGCACAAGAGCAACGAGGCGGCGATGAAGACGTAGAAGGGGCGGTCGCCCAGCTGTCCCAGCGCATCGAGGCCGGCGATGCTCCGCAGCGAAACCCGCTGTCCGGCCCCGGGCGGCGGCGTATGGGGCAGCGTGAAACTGTACAGCCCGAGCAACACGCTGGCGATGGCGGTGGTGTAGATCGGCATCGCCGTCTGCTCCGGGATGAGGCCCGTCAGCGGACCGAGCACGAGGCTGATGAACCACCCGGCGATGATCCAGCCGATGGTGCCGAACACCCGGATCAAGGGGAACTGCGTCTCCTGTGACTGGATGTGATGGAACGCCAGGCTGTTGGCGAGACCGAGCGTGGGCATGTAGCACAGGTTGTAGAACAGCAGCAGCAAGATGAACACGAGCGGTGCGCCCGTGGCCCGGGGCACGGCGAACATCACCACGCCCCCGACCAGGTGGAGCACGCCCAGCACTTTCTCGGTGGCGAAGTAACGGTCGGCGACGAGCCCCAGGAAGAACGGCGCCACGATTGCCGCGATCGGGTTGACCGTGTAGGGCCAGTGCGTCAGCGTCTCCATCCCGTGATGGGTCATGTACACGGCGATCGTCGTGTACCAGGCGCCCCAGATGAAGAACTGGAGGAACATCATCGTCGAAAGCTTGGCGCGGACGCTCACGGCAACACGCGGATCTTGATGTTGCGGAACGCCACCCGGAACTCGTGCTCCTGCAGCCCAATGTATCCCTCGGCATTGCGCCCGTAGCGTGGGTGGGTGGCAAACTTGCTGTCTTTCACCTTCGCCTCCCAATCGGGGCTGCCCAGCTCGTACTCGACGACCTTGACGCCGTTGAGCCAGTGCTCGACGTGGTGCCCGTTCACCACCAGACGCACCGCATTCCACTGACCCGCGGGCTTCACGACGCCGGCCGGCGAAGGATAGAGACCGTAGTCGGAGCCCGCGGCCGTCAAGCGCGACTGGCCGTCGGCGTGCCCCGCGTCGTCGAGCACCTGCATCTCCGGACCGCTCCAATAGATGGCGTCGTCGGCAGTGTCCTCGCTCACGCGGTAGAAGATGCCGCTGTTGCCTTTCGGGGAGACGTTCCATTCGAGCGTGAGCTCGAAGTTCTTGAACTTCTCGGTGGTGATGATGTCCGCGGCGGGTCGCACGCGCGTGAGCGCGCCTTCCCGAACTCCCCATCCCGACGGGATGGTGTCCATCTTCCAGCCCCGCCAGCCGACGGTGCTGTGGCCGTCGAACAGCAGGCGCCAACCCGCGGCGCGCTCTTCCGGGGTCAAGATGTTGAGCCGCTCGGTGGCGCTCCCCGTGGCGGTTTGAGCGAGGACGATGCGCGGCGCCGCGACGGCGGTCACCGCGAGTAAGAGACCGCTCGCCAGAGCGGTCACCAGCCTTGCGTGTGTCACGGTGTCTCCTGTAGAAACGATGGTTCAACCCTACCACCCGTACGTGGAATCGGAAGTTCAAGGGGCGCTCGGTGCGTTGCGCCGGCGCGACGCCGGCTCAGTCCGGCATGCCCGCCGTCTCTTTGAGCCGGGTCTCGACGGCGCGTCGCGCCCGCTCGCTCCGCGTGATGACGAGCACGGCGTCGTCTCCCGCCACGGTCCCGATGATCTCGGTCCACCCGGCGGCATCGAGCGCGAGCCCGAGTGCCTGGGCGCTCCCCGCCGGTGTCTTCAGCACGAGCAACGGGCCCACCCCGTCCAACGACACGAGGGTCGTGGGCAGGAGCTGCTGCAGCTGCGGCCGGATCGCCGCCCCGGCCTCGGGCGGCGGAGCGTAGTGCGAGCCTCCGTCCGGCGCCGCGACCTTGGCCAGCCCCAAGTCCCGGATGTCCCGCGACAGCGTCGCCTGGGTGACGTCGAACCCCTCGGCCTTGAGCAGCTCGCGCAGCTGTTCCTGGCTCGCGACGGTCAGCGAGCGGACGATCTTCAGGATCGCGGCGTGGCGCTGCGTTTTCATGGGGCGGGAATGTAGCCGCGAACGACCCGTCCGGCGACGAGGGTGAGAAGGGCGGCAGATGGCGGCAAAGGGCGGGCGAGGGCGGCAGAGGGAAAAACCGCGAGGTCGGCCTGCTTCCCGACCTCGAGCGAGCCGATCTCGCCGTCGAGCCCGAGCGCCCGCGCTCCCTCGATCGTGAGCATGCGGATCGCGTCCTCCCCGTGCAGTCCGGCGGCCGCCGCCTCGGCCCACAGGTTGACATCGCCCGCGCTGACCACCGAGTCGGTGCCGAGCCCGACCGGGATGCCGGCGGCCCGGAATGCAGCCAGGGGCGCCGTGCCGTGCCCGTGGGCGCGGTTGGAACGGGGGCAGGCGGCCACCGCCCCACCCGAGTCCCGCAGAATCGCGATGTCCCGTGCGTCCACTTGAACGCAGTGGATGAAGAGCCACCCCGTTGCATGTTCTAAGACGCCAAGTTGCAGGAGATACTGCACCGGCGAGCAGTGGTGCGCTTGCACGGGGATACCGCGCGCGCGCAGCGCCTGGGCGAACGAGCCCGCCCCGTCGCGTACCAGCGCCGTCTCATCGCGCGACTCGGCCAGGTGCATCGCGACGGGGAGCGTTTCGCGCCGTGCAAAATCGGCGACCGCGCGATAGAGCGGCTCGCTCACGGTGTACGGCGCGTGCGGCGACACGCCGAGCCGTGCGCGGGCGGAGGCGACGGGACCGAGCCGGACCACGGCGGCCTGCAGGTCGGCCAGGCTCACCGCCCGGTCCGCCGGATCGGGGCCGAATACCTCCTGATAATAGATCCCGCGCGCGCCGAGGCGGGCGAGCGCCCTGAGGGGCGCTCCGGTACTTCCCGTGTCCGCGACGCAGGTGACGCCCGCCGTCCAGCAGTCCCGCACGCCCTGCTCGGCCGAGTGATCGAACTCTTCGGGCGTGGTCGCGTCCTTCAGCGCCCGGATGGTGCGGATCCAGCGGGAGAACTCGCGCTCCGGATTGCGACCGGCGAGATGGGTGAGCTCGAGGTGGGTGTGCGTGTTGACGAGGCCCGGGACGAGGACGGCGTCGGGAAACTCGACCCGGCGGGATCCTGGAGGGTCGGGCAATTGCGCATGCGCCGCGACCGCCGCGATCCGGCCATCGTCCGCAACGAGAACGGCGCCGTCCGTGATGGGCGGCGCCGTGACGGGGTGCACGGACCCTGCGCGGATGCGCAACATCAGGGGTCAGGGATCAGGGGTCAGGGGTCAGGGATTCGGGATGGCAGCGCAGTCCCCAGCCCCTAGCCCCCGACCCCTAGCCCCTCTCTCACGGCGAGATCCCCGTGCCGAACGGCGGGTGTACTGGGCAGGCCTGCGACGGCTCAGTGCCGGGATAGAACCAGTCCCAGTGCCGCACTTCCTGCGGGCAGAACGCCGTGGCGAGATAGCCGTTCGACCAATCGACCTCGCGCGTCACGAGCGAGTCGGGGCGTACCCAGTCCGGGGGCGCCGGCCGGCGGTCGTACACGTCGCGCATGAACGCGGTCCAGGCGGGGGCGACGATGCGGCCGCCGCCCGCGTTGTGCTCGAGGATCCGCTGCTGGATGTCGTAGCCGACCCAGATCCCGGTCACGAGCTCGGGCGTGTACCCGATGAACCAGGCGTCGGTGTAGTCGTCGGTCGTGCCGGTCTTGCCGGCCGCCGGCAGGGTGAAGCCGGCTTTCCACACGGCCGTGAACGCGGTGCCGCGGCGGATCACGTCTTTCATCATGTCGACCATGAGCCAGGCGTGCGAGGAGTCCATCACGGTCTCGCGGCGCACGGCGGGCTGCCACAGGATGTTCCCCTGACGGTCTTCGACGCGCAGGATGCCCACGGGCTCGGCGCGCGTGCCGAGCGTGGCGAACGCGGTGTAGGCGCCGATGATCTCGTAGGGCTTGACTCCCTTCGCCCCGATGAAGATGGACGGATATGCGGGGAGCGGCGTGGTGATGCCGTAGTTGCGGGCTTCGCCGATGACCGTCTGCTCGCCCAGCGTCTGGCCGAGCTTGATCGTCGCGAGGTTGCGCGAGAGATAGAGGGCCTCGCGCATCGGGATCATCCCCAGCGTCGTGTCGTCGTCGTCCTTCGGCTGCCACAGCGTGGAGTCGAGCTGGATCACCGGCGGGTTGAGCGGCGAGTCGTCGAGCATCTCGGTCACGGGGTGGCCGGCCCGGACGGCCGCGGAATAGACGAACGGCTTGAACGTGGAGCCCGGCTGGCGGACCGCCTGGGTGGCGCGGTTGTACTTCGAGTCGTCGAAGTCGCGGCCCCCGATCATGGCGCGGATGTAGCCGGTGTTCGCCTCGAGCGATACGAGCGCGCCCTGGAGGTAGGGCGTGTAGTCTCCGTGGTCCTGCCCGGACGCCTTGGACGACTCGAGGTATTCACGGTAGGTGATGCGCCCGGGGAACTTGCCATTCGAGTACACGCCGGCTTCGATGGCGTCGAGCTGGGACTGCAGGGCGCGTTCCGCCGCCTCCTGCATGTCGAGATCGAGCGTGGTGTAGATGCGCAGGCCACCCTCGTACAGATCGCGCCCGAACTTCGCGTCCATCTGCACGCGCAGCCATTCGACGAAATACGGCGCCACGTCGCCGTAGTTGGTGCGGTTCCCGGTGAGCACGAGGGGGTAGGAGCGCCACAGCTCGCACTCCTCCGGCGTGAGGAAACCCTGGTCGCGCATGAGACCCAGCACGACGTTGCGACGGCGGACGGCGCGGTCGGGGTGGGTGCGCGGATTGTAGAACGCGGGCAGCTTGGGAAGCGCGGCCAGCATCGCGGCCTCCGCGACATTGAGCTGGCGCGCCGACTTGCCGAAGTAGATCAGCGCCGCGGCCTCCACCCCGTGCGCCCCAGCCCCCAGGTTGATCTGGTTCAGGTAGAGCTGCAGGATCGTGTCCTTGACGAAGTTGCGCTCGATCTCCACGGCGACGCGGGCTTCCTTGAGCTTGCGCGTGAGCGTCTTCTCGCGGCTGATGTCGTCGGGAAAGATGTTGCGGGCCAGCTGCATCGTGATGGTCGAGAAGCCCTGCGCGAACCCGAGCGAAAACACGTTGGCTTTGATAGCGCCGAGGATGCGTAAGAAGTCGATCCCGTGATGCTCGTAGAAGCGCTTGTCTTCGGTGGCGATGAACGCCTGGCGCACCGACACGGGAATGGCGCTGAGCGGCAGCACCGTGCGCCGCTCGGCACCGAGCTCGCTGATCAAGCGTCCGTCGGCGGCGTACACCTTGGAGGTCTGCACCTGATGGTTGGGATTTGCCACCAGCCGCGAGATGCTGGGGCAGTGCTCCCCGGCGCACACGCGGGTCCACGCGCCATACGTCAATCCCACGCCGTAGGCGGCGGCGAGCACCGCGGCCGCGATCACGCGGCGACGCGTCTTCGGATTGTGCCACCAGGAGAGCGGTCCGGGCAGAGTGACGGGTGCAGGGATGGACGCCATCGGATTACAACCTAGTGAGGTCGCCGGGCGCTTGCCAGCGGTTGGGGGTTCTCGTACGATTCCGCGCCATGCCGGACCTCCTTGCCGAGCTCGAGTGGCGGGGCCTCGTGCATCACGCCACGCGCGAGCTGCACGCACACCTCGCGGGCGGCCGCCGCACCGTGTACTGCGGGTTCGACCCCACGGCCCCGAGCCTGCAGCTCGGCAATCTCATGCCGGTCATGCTGCTGCGACATTTCCAGCTGGCCGGCCACCGGCCGATCGCGCTCATGGGCGGCGGCACCGGCCTGATCGGGGATCCGAGCGGCAAACCCGGTGAGCGCCCGCTGCTCTCGAAGGAACAAGCACGCGAGCATGTGCACCGCCAGCGCGACCAGATGGCGCGACTGCTCGACTTCGATCCCGGGCCGGCGCAGGCTCTGGTCTTGAACAACGCCGAGTGGCTCGTCGAGCAACGCCTGGTGGACTTCCTGCGCGACATCGGGAAGCATTTCACGGTCAACGTCATGCTGCAGAAGGAATCGGTCCAGGCGCGGCTCGAGAGTGGCATCTCCTACACCGAATTCAGCTACATGTTGCTGCAGGCTTACGACTTCCTCCATCTGTTCCGCAACAAGCAGTGCAGCATCCAGGTGGGCGGGAGCGATCAGTGGGGCAACATCACCGCGGGCATCGACCTGATCCGGCGCGTCGAGGGCGGCGACGCGCACGGGCTCGTCGGGCCGCTCGTCACGACCGCCTCGGGCGCCAAGTTCGGCAAGAGCGAAGCCGGAGCCATCTGGCTCGACCCGACCCTCACCTCCCCGTACCAGTTCTACCAGTTCTGGATCAACACGGACGACCGGGACGTGGAGCGGTATCTGAAGGTGTTTACGCTGCTCCCGCAGGACGACATCAAGGCCTTGCTCAAGATGCATCACCAGGACGCGAGCCGACGCCAGGCGCAGAAGAGGCTCGCGATCGAGGTCACCCAGCTCGTGCACGGTGAGCAGGCCCGTTACAGCGCCGTCGCCGCAAGCGCGATCCTGTTCGACGAATTCAGCCCGCGCGAGGTGGAACCGAGCGCATTCGACGCGCTCGCGCAGGAGATCCCCACGGTGGCGCTGGAGAGCCCCGACGGGCTGACGCTCGTCGACGCCGTCATCCAGGCAGGCCTGGCGAAGTCGAAGAGCGAAGCGCGGCGTGCGATCGAGCAGGGCGGGATCTACGTGAACCAGGAGCGCGTGAAAGACGCGGCCCGCACGCTCGGCCCCGCGGACTGGCTCCGAGGCGGCAACCTGCTGCTGCGCAAGGGAAAGAAGGATTACGGATTGCTGCGGCGGGCGCGCTAGACATGTTCATCGGCCACTACGCCGTCGCCCTGGCCGCGAAGCGTGCCGCGCCGCGAGCCTCGCTGGGCACGCTGTTCGCCGCCACGTCGCTCGCCGATCTGCTGTGGCCGGTGTTCCTGCTGCTCGGCTGGGAGCAGGCCCACGTCGTGCCGGGGCCGAATCCGTTCCTGACGCTGTGGCTCGACTCGATCCCGATCTCGCACAGCCTCGTCACCCTGATCGGATGGGGCGCGCTGTTCGGGTTGGTGTACCGCGCGCGCACGCTGGACGACCGCGGAGGGGTCGTGATCGCGCTCCTCGTCGTGAGCCACTGGGTGCTCGACTACGTCACCCATCGCCCCGACATGCCGCTGTACCCGGGCGGCACGCCGCTGGGGCTCGGTCTCTGGAACTCCGTCGCCGGCACGGTGGTCGTCGAGGGAGTGATGTTCGTCGCGGGCGTCTGGCTCTACGCCACCGCCACGCGAGCCCGCGACCGCGCGGGGAGCTACGGATTCTGGGCGCTCGTCGCGGTGCTGCTGCTGTCGTACGTCGGCTCGCTGTTCAGTCCGCCACCGCCGACGACGCGCGTCGCGCTCGCCATCGGCGGTATCATCTTCGGGTGGCTGTTTGTGGCGTGGGCGTGGTGGGGGGATAAGCACCGAGAGAGCGTTGCATGACGGCAGGACGCCACGTTCCACGAAAGAGGCTCTCGCAACGTGGCGTCGTGGCGTCGTGGCGTCGTGTAACGCTTTACTCTAACTGGTCGAGTACGTCGACCACCCGCTCCATCTCTTCGACGGTGTTGTAGCAATGCGGAGCCAGGCGGATGGCGCCCTCGCGCAACGAGCAGACGACGTGCGCGCGCTTGAGCGCGTGATACGCCTCGGCGGGATGCTGGGGTGCGAGGCAGACGATGGCCGAGCGGTGCGCATCGTCCGAGGGTGAGACGACGCGGATGCCGTTCTCCTCGGCCCAGTGGAGCACCGGCTCGTGCAGTGTACGGGCGTACTGCGCGATGTCGTCGACGCCCAGCTCGGCGAGCATGCCGACTGATGTCGTCATGCCGTGGAAGTCCTGGAACGGCAGGGTGACCATTTCGAAGCGGCGGGCGTCGGCGCGGAAGGTGGGGTTGTACTCGGTGAGGCGGGAGAAGTCGTCGGTCCCTTCGAACGCCATCCAGCCGGTGACGGCGGGCTCGAGCGCCGAGATGAGCTCGCGCCGCACGTACACGAAGCCCGAGCCCCAGGGGGAGAGCAGCCACTTCTGGCCGCCGCACGCGAGGATGTCCACGGGGGTCTCGCGCACGTCGAGGGTCGAGTTTCCTACGCCCTGAATCCCATCCACCACGAGAAACGTCCCGTTGGCACGGCAGGCGGCCCCGAGGCGCCCCAGGTCTGCGCGGTACCCGTTGGCGAACTGGACGAACGAGACGGCGAGCACGCGCACGCGCGGGTCATGCAGACGCTCGACCAGATAGTCCTCGTCGGGCCAGCCTTCGCCGGCGCACGGAGCGAGCTCCACTTCGATCCCCTGCTTCTTGAGCAGCAGCCACGGGTACACGTTGGCAGGGAACTCGCGATCGGACACGAGCACCACGTCGCGGCGCTTGAGCGGCAGGGCGCGCGCCGCGAGGTTCAGCCCGTGACTGGTGTTGGTGGCGAGCGCGATCTCGGCCGGCTCCGCGTTGAGCAGGCGGGCGACCGCCGCGCGCGCCGCCTGCAGCCCCGCCTGCAGCTCGCGGTCCGGGAGGAGGTGTGGGGCGGTGCGCTTGGCGGTGAACTCGTCGAGTACGCGGCGGGTGCGCTCCGGGATGGGCCCGATGGACGCGTTGTTCAAATAGACGGTGTCCGCGGTCCAGGGAAACTCGGCGGCGCGCAGCGCGCGGAACTGGTCGCGCAAGGCGCGCAGGCGCGTCGGGTGGTAGGCGATGTCGGTCATGCCCGCACATCCAGGGCGTCACGTAAGCCGTCGCCGATGAGATTGACGGCTAGCACAGTCAGGCCGATCGCGAGCCCGGGAAAGAGCGACACCCACGGCGCCACCCGCAGCAGGTCGCGGCCCTCGGCCACCATCGCGCCCCACGAGGGCGTGGGCGGTGGCGCGCCCAGCCCCACGAACGAGAGCGCGGCTTCGGCCATGATCGCACCACCGACACCGAGGGTGGCGGCGACGATCACCGGGCCCAGCACGTTGGGGAGCACGTGGCGCGCGGCGAGGCGTGCGTCGGAGGCGCCGAACGCGCGCGCCGCGTGGACGTAGTCGAGACGACGCACCACGAGGACCTGGGCGCGCACCAGGCGGGCCATGCCCGCCCAGCCCACGATGCCGATCACCACGCACACGACCGGCAGCGTGGGCTTCACGGCGGCGGCGACGGCGATGAGCAGGAGGAGGGACGGGAAGGCGAGGGTCACATCGGCGGCGCGCATCACCACCGCGTCCACGGAGCGCCCGTAGAAGCCCGCCGCCAGACCCAGCGTGAGCCCGACCGCGAGGGCGATCACCTGGCTCGCGAGCCCGACGGCGAGCGACAACCGGGCGCCGAACAGCAGCCGGCTCAGGACGTCGCGTCCCTGCGCGTCGGTGCCGAGCGGGAAGGCGCGCGACGGCGCCTGCAACGCGGCGGCGAGGTGTCCGTGATAGGGATCGCCCGGCGCGATGAGCGGCGCCGCCAGCGCAGCGAGCGCGAGTGCGACGACGACGGCGAGACCGGTCAGAGTCCAACGACTGCGCACGACGCGGTGGTACATGAGTAGCGCGGGGCTGGGGATCACGACTACGTTACTCGGAGGCTCACCTTCCGGGCAAGCGGCGGGTTCACGTGGACAGCCAAACGCGATTCACCCTCGTGTTGGGCGGCGGCGGCATGAAGGGCGTCGCCCACATCGGCGTGCTGCAGGCGCTCACCGAGCGCGGTCTCGTGCCGGCGCAGATCGTCGGCTCGAGCGTGGGCGCGTTGGTGGGCGCCGCCTGGTCCGCGGGGCGGAGCATCGCCGAGCTGCGCGATGTCGCGGTCAAGCTGCGCCGCAAGGACGTGTTCGTGGTCGCCCACGCCGACATGGCTTTCAAGCGAATGCGCTCCCCCGCGCTGTTCCGGCGCGAGCCCCTCGACCTCCTGATCCACCGCCTCGTCGGCGACGCCACCTTCCAAGACCTGCACCTTCCGCTCATCGTGAACACCGTGGACGTGAACTCGGGGATGCAGGTCTTCTGGGGGCTCGAGGGGCTGGACGAGGCGCCGGTGAAAGACGCCGTGTTCGCCTCGTGCGCCATTCCCGGCTTTTTGCCGCCGCGCGAGATCCGGGGGCGCTTCTACGTGGACGGCGCCACCGTGGACAACCTTCCGGTCGGCACGGCACGCATCCTGGGCGCCGACGTGATCCTCGCGATCGACGTGTCCGCGTCGAACGCGTTTCGCGCGGACACACAGGAGGACGGCTTCTCGGCGGTGTTCGCGCGCGCCACGGAGATCGCGATGCAATCGCTGCTCGAGTTGCGAATGCGCGAGTGGACCACGCCGCCGATCTATTACATCCACCCGCGCGTCGAGCACATTTCGGCCTTCGACTTCGACCATTTGCGCGAGATCGTCGAGGAAGGATATCGCGCCACCGTTGCCGGGCTCGATCGCCCGGCCGAGTGGCCGGCCCCGGGGGACGCGGGCGTCTATCCGCGCCGCGCCGTGACCATCCGGGTCCAGCGGGAACGCTGCATCGGGTGCGGGGCGTGCCTGGTGCAGGCACCCCCGGGGATGTTCGTGCTCGACGCGCAAGGCAAGGCGGTCGTCACGCGACCCGAACAGGAATGGTCGCCCATCGACGGCGAGTTCATCCGGCATTGTCCCACGTACGCGATCAGCGCGCGCCCCGCGGCCGCGCCCAAGGCCGCTGACGCTGCGGGTTAGCCGAGATAAGGCGCGAGCCCGGCGCTGAAGCGCTCCACGGCCGCTTCGATGCGCAGCGGGCGCAACACCGCGTCGGTCGGGACGGGGCCAGCGCGCGCTGCGGCGATGGCCGCCGCGAGACTGTCGTCGTCGTCCACTGTGAAAAAGTGGGGGGCCGTCCCCAGAAACTCCCGGTGCGGCGGAATGTCGGACGCGACCACCGGCCTCCCACACGCGATGGCCTCCATCGGCGTGAGCCCGAAGCCTTCGAACCGACTGGGGCAGACCACCACCTCCGCCCTACGGTAGGCCATCACCATGTCGTCGTCCGACAGCCCGGACTCGATCGTGCACGCCACGCCGAGGTCCGCCGCCAGCCGCTCGAGCCCGGCGCGTTCGGGACCGCTGCCCACGATCCGCACCGGCAGCTCGGGGACGAACCGCGCCGCGGCGCGAATCACGGCGGCGTGGTCCTTGTGAGCGGTCAGACGGGATACGCTGAGCAGGCCGCGCGCCCGCGCCGCCGGCGCGGGGGTGAACCGATCCGAATCGAAGCAGAACGGCACCCGGCGGCATTGCATTCCCCAATGCTCCCGCACGCTGGCGGCGGTCTGCGCGCTCGGCACCCACACCTCCCGGGCGTGCGACGCGACGAAGCGTAGCCGGCTGTAGTACCCCGGTCGTTCCGCGTAACGCCGTCCCAAACGCGGGACCCGCAGATACCGCCCGAACACGTGCCAGACCCAGTCGTGTCGGCCTCGCCCCAACCGCCAGGGCGGAAGATCCCACAGGTAATGGATCAGTGGGCACCGGGCCCGCGCCGCGTACGCGTACGCTCGCGCCGCGACCCGCGCGTCCATCGCGATCGCGAGTCGCGCGGGCCGGTCGCCATCCAGCGCGATCGCGACGCCCCGCTGCCGCAGGCGCGGCACCACGAGCGCGAAGAACCCTTCCGGAGCGAACCAGCGGATGTCGTCCATCGCACCAGACGTCAGACCGGACGCCCGGGAACCACAGGACGGCTCAAGCGCCGGACACGGCCTGGGATTCGATGTCGCGGAGATCGCGCACCACGCGGTCCCAGTTGAAGTAGGTCTCCACCGCCCGGCGGCCGTTCTGTCCCATTCGTTTGGCCGCCGCGGGGTCCGCCAGCAGACGGCAGATGGCGTCGGCGATGGCCGCTGGCTCCTCGGGAGGCACGAGAATGCCCGTCTCGCCGTCGCGCACGGCGTCCGACACGCCGCCTGAGTCGCCCGCTACCACCGGCAGCCCGCACGCGGAGGCTTCCACCAGCGAGATCCCGAACCCCTCCACGCCCAGCCGCTCGGCGCGCCGCGACGCGCCGACGTACACGGACGCGAGATTATAGAACGCCGGCAGGTCCCGATCGCCGACGCCGCCCAGGAAGCGCACGCGGTCGCCGAGGCGCAGCTGCTGTGCCCGTTTCTCCAGCCGCTCGCGGTCGGGACCGGTTCCGGCAACCGCGTAACGCACGTCCGGCTCACGCTCGAGGATGGCCGGCAGGGCCTCGATCACCGTGTCCATGCCTTTGTGCTGCTGCAGGCGGGCGACGGTCACGAGCCAGCGGGTGCCGTTGTCGGGGAGGTCGAACTTGTCACGCAGCGCGCGCGCATCGACACCGGGACGGAAGTACGTCGGGTCCGTGCCCAGGTGCACGACGCGGAGCCGCCGGCCGTGCCCGTCGAGGCCCAAATCGCCGAGCAGCGAGAGCGCGAGGTCGCGGGTCCAGGCGCTGTTGGTCATCAAGACCGCCGCCCCGCCGAAAATGATGCGGGCCGTGCGGCGTTTGAGGCGCGAGTGCCGGATCTTGTGCTGCTCGCTGAGCAGGTCGGCTCCGTGGAAAAAGATCCCGTAGGGAATGTGCAGGCGCTCGTGGACCCAGCGGGCCGGATACCCCGCCGGCTTCACGTTGCCACAATGCACGAAGCGGACGCGATGCTGGCGCGCCAGGCTGGCCGCGCGCCGCGACCAGAAGAGGACGGCCGGCAGCGTCTTGGTGCGTCGTACGCCGATCGGGAGACGATCGACGGCGGCCGCAAACCCCGCGTCGACCTCCGACGCATCGGGATCCGCCGGCGTGGAGACGACGAGGTCGCCACGAGGAAACCGCTTGGCCAGCTCGCCATGCAACCGGGCGATGCCGCCGCCCATCGGAGGGAAGTCCTGCGCCAGGAGCAGCGTGGTCATCGAGAACAATCTACGGTCACGGTCGCCGGAATTCCCGGTCGATCCGGACCAGATCGGCCGTGACCCGGTCCCAGTTGTAGTAGCCCTCGACCGCGGCGCGCCCGGCGGCGCCCAGGCGGTGGCGCAGCGCCTCGTCCTCGAGCACCCGCACCGTCGCCGCCGTCACCGCGGCCGGATCCTCCGGCTCGACGAGGAGCCCCGTTTCCCCCTCGAGGATGGCCTCGGGAATGCCCCCGCAGCGGCTGCCGATCACCGGAAGGCCGCACGCGGATGCCTCTACACACGAGATCCCGAATCCCTCCACCAGCAGGTCGTGTCGCCGGGAGGCGAGCACGAACAGGTCGGCCGCGTTGTACAGCGCCGGCAGCTCCTCGTCGGGCACGAAGCCGAGCAGGCGAACCGCGTCGCCCAGACCAAGCTCCGCGACGAGCGCTTCGAGCGCGCCGCGCCGGCTTCCGATCCCCGCGATGGCATAGCGCGTCCCCGGAACGGCGTCCCGGATTGCGGGGAGCGCACGGATGACCGTGTCGACCCCCTTGTGGAAGTCGAGCCGGGCGACCGTGAGCAGCCACGGGCCTCCGTCGAGCCCATACTTGTGCCGCACCGGCGCCGGATCGATTCCCGGCCGGAAACGAGAGGGAGTGGTCCCGAGGTGGACGACCCGCACGTCGGCGGCGAGGGCGTGGCAGCCGAGGGACTCGAGGACCCCTCGGACGAGGTCCGCAGTCCAGCGACTGTTGGCGACGACCACCGCGCAGCGCTCGAGGATCCGCCTCGCCGTCCAGCCCTTGAAGCGCGAGCGTCGTGCCTTCGCCTGGAGCAGCAGGAAGTCCGCCCCGTGCGCCAGCACGCCGAACGGGAGACCGCGGCGGGCGTGCAGCCAGGCCGCCGCGTACCCCGCGGGCTTGATCTCGTCGCACCAGGCGAATCCCGGGTCCGTCCCGCGTGCCAGGGTGGCGGCGCGCCGGGTCCAGCGGAATAGCCCGTTCAGGGTGCGCAGCCGCTTCGCGCCCACCGCCACCCGGTCGACGGTCTGGGGGACCCGCGGGTCGGTGGCGTCGCTCCCCGGCCAGGTTCCCGTGGAAACCAGCAGGGCGTGCTCCGGATAGCGGAGCGCGACCTCCCCCATCATGCGGGCGATGCCGCCGCCGAACGGCGGAAAATTGAGGGCGAGGAGGAGCGTCGGACTCAACCGCGCCGTCGCTCCAGGGCCTCGCCGTACACCGCCTCGGTCCGCTCGGCGGCACGCTCCAGCGTGAATTCATGCCGCACGCGGTCTCGCCCGGCCCGCGCGATGCGCCGCGCGAACTCGCGATCCGCCAGCACGCGCTCGAGCGCCCGGGCCCAGCCGAGCGCATCGAGCGGCGGCACCAACACGCCGGTCTCTCCCGACGTGATGACGTCCGGGTTGCCCCCGGCACGCGAGGCCACCGCGGGCAATCCCAGGGCCATGGTCTCGAGCAGCGCGATGGAGAGCCCCTCGATGCGCGACGGCAGAGCGGAGACGTCCGCGAGGCGGGCGAAGGCGAGGGGCCGGTCGGTGAAGGGCACGTACACGACGCGATGGCGCGCCGGCAGGCGCCGCTCGATCGCACGCAGCTCGGCGTCACCTTCGATGCCCACGCACGCAACCACGACCGGCTGCTGCAAGGCCGCGAGGCTCTCCAGCAGGATGTGCTGGTCCTTGCGGCGCGCCAGCACGAGCACGACCGGCCGGCCGGCCAGGTCGCCCAGGGTCGCGCGCGCGGCGGTAAGGTCCGCGGGCGAAGGCGGCGCGTCGACCCGTTCGCAGTCGATGCCGTTCGGTACGACGCGGAGCCGGGCGCCCGGGTGCAGGCGCCGGCGCAGCGCGCGCGCCACCGCGGGGCTCACGGCGATGGTGCGATCGGCCGAGAGCGCCACCGCGATCAGCTCCGGCGCCAGCGTGAGGGGCATCGTGTGGCGCGTCACGACGAAGGGGCGCGGCAGCCGCCGCCGCCACCGCAGCCAGGTGAGCGCGCGGCGGTCGCGGGTGGCGTTGCTGTTCGCCACGTCGACGGCCTCGCGCACCATCACGGCGTCGAGCGCCGTGGCCAGGGGCCCGAGTCGGCGGAAGTCGAGCGGCACGACCTCGAGCCCCGCGTCGCGCGCGAGGCCCGCGAGCATGGTGCCGGGCCGGCAGCCGATCAGCACGCGATGCCCGCGCCGCGCGAGCTGCCGGCTCAGGTTCGCGATCGCCACCGTCGAGCCGGAGCCACCACCCTGATGCGTCAGCTGCAGGATCGTGAGCGACCGGCCTGGCATGCGACAAAGGTAGTTATACTATTTCGCCCATGCACATCGCGGTCGCCTCCCATCAGCCGCTGCCGGCGAAGGGTTACGGCGGTCCACAACGCGTGGTCATGGCGCTGGTACGCGGGCTCGCGGCGCTGGGGGCGCGCGTCACGCTGCTCGCGCCCCCCGGCTCGCGCGTCCCGGAGGCGACGGTCGTGGCGGTGCCGCCCCGCAAGTTCGGCGACGGCGCCGCGCTCGCGCCGTACGTCCCGCGTGACGCCGACCTGGTGCACGTGCACTTCCCGGTGCGCCGCGCGCCCGCCTCCCCGCCGCTGGTACAGACGGTGCACGGCAACCTGAAGGGAGGCGCGCCTCCGTCCCCCAACAGCATCTTTCTGTCCCACGATCACGCGCGCCGCCACCAGAGCGACACCTTCGTGTACAACGGGCTCGATCCGGCCGACTATGTCTTCCGCCGGTTTCCGAAGCGCGTATCGCAGTACGACCTGTTCCTCGGCAAGCTGCACAGCGCCAAGGGCTATCACTGGGCGGTCGAGGCCGCGAAGCACAGCGGGCACCGCCTGATCGTGGCGGGCGGCTGGCGGCCCAGCTTCACGGGATCGGTGCAGTACGTCGGTGAAGTGGACGGCACGACCAAGGCCGCGCTGCTGGCGCGCGCTCGCTGTCTGTGGAACCCGGCGCAATGGGACGAGCCGTTCGGCCTCGTCACCGTCGAGGCGCTGCTCTCGGGCACGCCGGTGCTGGGCACGCGACGCGGCGCGCTGCCGGAGCTGATATCGTCCGACGTGGGCGCGCTGTGCGACACGATGGAAGAGATCATTGCCGCCGCGGAGCAGATCCACACGCGCGACCCCGCGGCGTGCCGGGCGCACGCCGAGCGGTTCTTCACGCACCTGGTGATGGCGGAGGAATACCTGCGCATGTACCGCCACTTGCTCGAGACCGGCACGCTACCGGCCGGAAGGTCCACGTCACGCGTTCCGGCCTGACGGCCATGCACATCGTCCAATTCCATCATGTGCGGCTCCCCGTTCCGAAGTACGGGGGCGCGGAGCGCATCGTCGTGTGGTTGTGTCAGGGACTCATCGAGCTTGGTCACCAGGTCACTCTGCTCGCCCCAAAGGGTAGTCACGTCGCCGGCGTACGGGTCGTCGAAGTGTCGCCCGAAGACGTGCTGACGCCGCAGTTCGAGCTGCGCCGCTACGTCAGCGAGCCGGTCGACCTCATGCACTTTCACTGCACGCTTCGACACCCTCCAGCCGGCGTGCCCAGCGTGTGGACGCTGCACGGAAACCTGAGCGGCGGGCAGCGGGCCGATGACCGCACTATCTGCGTCAGTCAGGACCACGCACGGCGTCATGGAACCGACGCGTTCGTGCGCAACGGCGTTCGCCTCGACGAATACGAATTCCGCGTCCAGAAGGACGACTACGACCTCTTCCTGGCCCGATTGCACAGCGTGAAGGGCTGGCAGGTGGCCATCGCGGCCGCGAAGCGGTGTCGCGTGCGTCTGGTACTCGCGGGCGGATGGCGCCCGAGTCTCTCGCGCTTTGTGAAGTTCGTGGGCAAAGTCGGAGGCACGAGGAAGCGCGACCTGCTGGCGGGAGCACGCTGCCTGTGGATGCCGGTCCGCTGGGAAGATCCCTGCCCGGTGAACGTCCTCGAGGCGCTCGCCAGCGGTACACCGATCATCGGATCTCCCCGCGGCTCGCTGCCGGAGCTGGTATCCGCCGAGACCGGCGGATTGGGAACGACCCTGGACGAGTTGGTGGAGCTGCGCCGCCGCCTGGCCGGCTGGGACCCGCACGCCTGCCGCGCGCATGCGGAGCGGCACTTCTCACACCTCGTGATGACTCAGGAATACTTGCGCATGTACCGGGGCCTGCTCGAGACGGGACGGCTGCCGCCGGGCCGGTCCGCGCCCCGGGTCGCTGCCACAGGGGGGACCGTGAGCGGCCCCGCGCGTCACACCTCGACGTAGTTCCGGTATTCGAACGGGCGGTGCCCCGTGAGCCGCTCGATCCAGTGAGACAGATAGAGTCGCACATGGCCCAGGTACAGACGACGTGGGCGGATGGGGGGGCCGGTCCAGGCGGCACGCCGCGCGGCGATCCACGGCTGCGCCACCCGCGGATGGCCGTCGGCGAACCGTCGTAGCAACGGCTGCCAGTTGAGCCCTTCTTGCGCCGCCCGGCGCTCCAGCCGGTCCACGGGCGAGGTGAAGATCGCCTTGGAGGCCAGGATCTTGGTGCGGATGGATGCCGGCGGCCGCGCCCACCCGTAATGGAACATCCTGGCGCCCGTGACCCGCGCCCGCACGCGCCGGTCTCCGGCCCCCACCCGAAACCCCTGGGCGTCCTGGAACGAGTGGATCTGTCCACCGAGCCGCACGACGCGCACTTCGCGGCGGTACCAATGCCGGTCCGTCGCGATCGTGGAAAAGTCACCGTAGAAGTGCAGGTAATCGACCAGCAGACCCTCGACTCGCGAGTCCGCGTCCCATTCGCGCAGGCGATCACGGATCAGCGCCGCCCCCGTCTCGTGTAGCACCTCATCGGCCTGGATGTAGACGCCCCACGTCCCGCCGCAGGCCGCCATCGCCTGATTGGTCTCGAACGACAGCGTACCGCCGCCACGCGAGAAGTCCCACACGCGGTCGAGGATGCGCACCCGCGGGTCTCCGATGCCGGCGACGAGGTCGCGCGTCCCGTCCTCCGAGCATCCCACGTTGACCACCACCTCGTCGCAGATGTCGAGGATCGAGCGAATCGCGGGCACGATCGGGTAGTCGAGCGTGACCGCGTTGCGGACGATGGTGAAACCCGAGAGCATGTCAGGGGCGGAACTGCATGTCGTGCAGGCGCCGATACAACCCGCCCGCCGCGTACAGCGTGGCGTGCGTCCCGTGCTCGACGACCCGCCCGTCGGCGAGCACCACGATCAGGTCGGCGTGCTGCACGGTGGCGAGCCGATGGGCGATGACGAACGTCGTGCGGTGCGCCATCAGCCGGTCGATCGCCTCCTGCACCAGACGCTCGGACTCCATGTCCAGGGCGCTGGTCGCCTCATCCAGAATCAGGATCGGCGGGTCCCGCAGCAGGGCGCGTGCGATGGCGATCCGCTGACGCTCGCCCCCGCTGAGCCGCGTGCCGCGTTCCCCCAGGAGCGTGTCGTAGCCGTCGGGGAGCTGCGAGACGAAGGCGTCCGCGTTGGCCGCGCGGGCCGCGGCCTGCACCTGGGCGAGCGTGAAATCGCTCCGCCCGTAGGCGATGTTCGCGAACACCGTGTCGTTCAGGAGAATCGTCTCCTGAGAGACGATGCCCATCAGCGACCGCAGGCTGGAGCGCGTGAACCGTGAGATCGGAACGCCGTCCACGAGGATCGTGCCGCCCGTCGGCTCGTAGAAGCGCGGCAGCAGGTCCACCAGCGTGGTCTTCCCCGCCCCGGACGGACCCACGACCGCCGCCACCTGACCGCGCCGGACCTCCAGGTCGATGCCGTGCAGCACGGGCGCCTGGCCGTTGTAGGAGAACGTGACGCCGCGGTATTCGATGCACCGCTCGAAGCGCGCGGGCACCTCGCCGGGCCGATCCCCTTCCTCGGGGCTCAGGTCGAGCACCTCGAACACGCGATCCGCGGCCGCGAGCGCGCCGGCCATCGCCGTGGGGTAATTCGCCACGGACTTGACCGGGGACATGAGGCGCAGCGCCACCGCGATGAACGCGATCAACACTTCGGGTCGCAGGACGGCGGTTTGCCCGAGCGCGAGTCGCGTACCGACCGCGAAAATCAACACGATGACTCCCCCGCCAAACACCTCGCTCACCGGGCTCGTGAGCAACGCATAGCGCTGCGCCCGCAACACCCCCTTGCGGTAGCGGTCGGCGAGCGCGCGAAACCGATCGGCCTCGAACCGCTCCGCCACGTACGCCCGTACCAGTTTGATGGAGGCGACGAGCTCGCTCACGAGACTCGTGAGCTCGCCGCGCTGGTCGGCCTGCTCGCGCGAGCGGCGGCGCACCTTGCCGACCATCGGCCGCACGATGAGCACCAGGAGCGGCGCGCACACCAGGGCCACGAGCGTCAGGCGCCAGGACAGACCGACGAGAATCCCGACGTAGACGACGATGAGGCTGGCGTTCTGCAGCAGCGACGCGAGCGCGGCGGTGATCGCCGTCTTCACCTGGTCGGTGTCGTTGATCACCCGCGCCAGGAGCTGCCCGCCGCGCGTGCGCTGGAAGAATCCGAGCGAGAGCGTCTGCAGGTGCTCGAACAGGCGCACCCGCAGGTCGCGCACCACGTTCTCCTGGATGGACACGCTCGTGAGCGCCGCGACGTAGGCCAGCACGTTCTTGAGCACCAGCGTGCCCAGGAGCACCAGCACGACGCTGCCCAGCGCGGTGTGGGGCGCCCCGGCCCCGAGCACCGGGCCCACGACCGCGGCGAGCAGCCGCTCCACGGCGGAGCCGCCCGACGCGGGCAGCGCCTCTTGCCCGAACAGCGTGCGCAGGAACGGGATGAGCAGCACGAACGTGACGCCATCGAGCACCGAGGCCACGACGGTGGCGACGAGGTTGACGATGAACAGCGGCGTGTACGGACGGAGCAGCAGCAGCAGCCGGGTGCTGCGGCCCATTCAGCGTGTCCCTCCCCCGCCCGCGCGCCCGCCTCCCGACCGCCCGCGCGGCGTGAGCAGGGCGACCGGGAGAATCACTTCTTCCGGCGTCACGCCGCCGTGCAGAAACGACCCGCGGTAGCGGGCCTGATACTCGCGCAGCTTGGTGGGATAGACGAAGAAGCGGTCCGACGTGGCCAGCAGCAGCCGGACGCCGAGCCCCATGCCCGGCAGCCCGAAGGCCTTCAGCTCCTCCACGGCGATCGCGGCCTCCGGATCCTCGCTGCGGAGATCTTCGCCGAACTTGTAGCGCAGGTTGGCCGTCGCGTCGCGCTTGGCGTACACCGTGGCCGGCGTCTCGCAGTGAATCGAGCCGTGGTCGGTGGTGAGCAGCACCGTCACGCCGCGGCGCTCGGCCTCACGCAGCGCCGCGAGCACGGGGGAGCGCTCGAACCAGGTGCGCGTGAGGCTCCGCAGCGCGGCCTCGTCGCGCGCGACCTCGTACAGGATCGCGCTCTCGGAGCGCCCGTGCGTGAGCTGGTCCACGAAGTTGAACACCAGGGCCGTGACGCCGTCCTGCGCGAGGTGCGCCGGGAGCCGGCGCACCAGGTCCCCCTCGCCCGAGCTGAACAGCTTCTCGTAACGCACCGCGACCGGTCGTCCGATGAGCTCCGCCAGCTGCTCGGCGAGCAGCTCACCCTCGTGCGCGTTGAGACTCTCCTCGTCGGACGGCTGCCCCCACCACGCAGGATGCCGTGCCGCGATCTCCATCGGGAACATCCCGGAGAAGATGGCGTTGCGCGCGAACGGCGTCGCGGTCGGGAGGATGCTGTAGTAGTGCGACTCCTCGACGTCGAACAGCGGCGTCACCAGATCGCGCAGCACCTCCCACTGGTCGAGCCGGAGGCAGTCGATCACGACGAACAGCGCGCGTCCCTCGGCCTTGAGCACCGGCACCAGGAACTCCGCTCCCACGTCGACCGAGAGCGGCGGCCGGTCGCCTTCCGGGGCGGCGAGCCAGCGGGGATACTGGCGCGCCACGTACTCGGCGAAGTCCTTGCGAAGCGACCGCTGCAGCGCGCGCAGCGCCTCCGACAGCCCGGGCTCGTTGGCGGCCGCCAGCCGCACCTCCCAGCGGGCCAGCTCGGCGACCAGCTCGATCCATTCGCGCCAGGCGAGCGTCGCGCCGCGGCGCCCTTCGAGCTCGCGGAACCGGGTGACGAAGTCGCGTGCCAGCCGCTGCTGGCGGATGCGGTCGCCCTCGAGCAGGCGCGTCACGACCGAGAGGATCTGGCGCGGCTGGACCGGCTTGACCAAGTAATCGTCCACCTCGATGCCGATCGCTTCGCGCAGCGTGCCTTCGTCCTCGCTCTGGGTGACCATCACCACCGGGACGCCGGCGTCGATCGCCCGGATCTCGCCGATCAGCTCGAGCCCGCGCCGCCCCGGCATCTGCTCGTCGAGCAGCACGATGCTGTAGGACTGGCGCCGCAGGAGCGCGAGAGCGTCGTCGCCGTGCGCCGCCGACGCGATGCTGAACCCCTGGGCTTCGAGAAAGCGACGGTGGGCGGCGAGCCCCTCCACTTCGTCGTCCACCCACAGAATGGTCTTGGGCCGCGCCATAAGGCCTAAGCTAATGGCGACTGGCGAACCCGGGCAACGCAGGACTTATTTGGCACGTGCTGTGCGTCCTCCTCGTCCGGTTCAGCTCCATCGGCGACATCCTGCTCACCACGCCGCTCGTGCGGGCGCTCGCCCGCCGCCACCCCGAGGCGAAGCTCGTGTATGTGACGAAGCGCGCGATGGCGCCGCTCGTCGCCGACAACCCCTACGTCGCCGCAGTCGTCGCGCTCGAGCAGGACGAGCCGCTGCGCCACCTGGCCCGGCGGCTGCGAACACTGGCGCCGACCCACGGGCTCGACCTCCACGGCAGCATCCGCAGCGCCGGGCTGCGCCTGCTGGTGCGCTGCCGCTGGTCGGGGTACCGCAAGCGGAAGCTGGCCCGCTCGCTGCTCATCTCCACCAAGCTCGACGCCTACCGCCGCCCCACGCCCGTGGCCGAGCGCTACTTCGAGGCCGCGCGCCGGCTCGACGCCCGCCCCGACGGCGGTCCCCCTGAGTTCTGGCTCGGCGCGGGCGCCACCGCACGGGTGGCGCAGTGGCTCGCGGAGCGCGGCCTCGCCGACGCGCCGCTCGCGGCGCTCGGGCCCGGCGCCGCCCACGCCACCAAGCGCTGGCCCATCGCGCATTGGGCTGCCCTGGCCGAACGCCTGCGCACGGCCGGGTACCGGGCCGTCGTGGTCGGCGGGCCGGAAGACCGCGGCCTCGCCCAGCAGCTCGTGGCGGGAGGCGCAGCGGCGAGCGCCGCCGGAGAGTTCTCGCTCCAGGAGACGGGCGCCCTGCTGCAATGCGCCCGCGTCGTCGTATCGGGGGACACGGGCATCATGCACATGGCGACCGGCGTCGACACGCCGGTCGTCGCGCTGTTCGGGCCTACGGTCGCGCAGTTCGGCTTCTTCCCGTACGTGGCCCCCTCCGTGGTGCTCGAACGCGAGCTCGACTGCCGTCCCTGCTCGGCCACCGGCACGGCCGCCTGCCCCCTCGGGCACCATCGCTGCCTCGCCGACATCACGCCCGCGGACGTGGCCGCCGCGGTGGATCGCCTGGTCGCGTGAGCCGCGCCACCACGCCGGCGGAAGAGCGGTTGATCGGTCTCGTGGCCGACGCCGTCCGCGGACCCGCGCGCCAGGACCTGTTCGCGCTCTGGCTGGTCGTGCGCTGCGCCGAGGCGCTGCTGCCGCCGCACCCCGTGACGGGGAGGAACCACCGTCGCCGGCTCCAAGCCCTCGAGGCCCGCCTCACGAGCCTCGCCCTGTCGGGGCCGCTGCGGCGGGCGCTGGCCGCGGCGCGCCAGCAGCTCGAGCCCGCCACACCCGCCGCCGCCGCGATGGTCCTCTCCCAGCTGGTCGCGCCGGCCCGCGAGGTGCTCGGCGCCGAGGCGGGCGACGCCATCGCGGTTGCAGCGCGCTCGGCGCGTCTACATCTATAGTAGGCTAGACGCACAGACGCACAGACGCACAGGAGGGGCCGTCATGCCGAGCCGTCGGTTCCCGAAACGCCTGTCCCAGTCCTCTTCACCCTCACCCGAGTCCCTCGTCGCGCGGGTGGATCAGCAGCGCCCGGGCGACGTCCCGAGCGACACGATCCCCACGGGCTTCCCGTCCATCGACCGGCTGTTGGGGGGTGGGGTGCGTCGCCGCGACCTCGTGGTGCTGGGAGGCGACATCGGCTCCGGCAAGTCGGCGCTCGCGCTGGGACTGGCCCTGCGCGTGGCGCAGCGCGGCACCGCGGTCGCGCTGTTCTCGGGAGAGATGGACCAAGAGCGCCTCATGGAGCGCGCGCTCGCGATCGAGGGGCGGGTGGCCGTGGACGAGCTGCGCGGCGCCAAGCTCAACGACGAGACGCGCGCCGGCATCGGCGGTGCGGCCGTGCGGCTGCGCGACCTCCCGCTCACCACGCTGTCCCTCGCGGCCCCGGATTTCGAGTCCGTCGCCCGGCGGCTCGAGCCCCTGCCACCGCTGGGTCTCGTGATCGTGGACTACCTGCAGCTCGTGCCGTCGCCTTCGGGTGTGGCCCGCTCGACGCAGGACGAGGACCTGGCGCTGGTGCTGCAGCGGCTCAAGGCGCTGGCGCTCGAGCGCCAGGTGGCGCTCGTCGTGGTGTCGCAGCTGCCCCGGTTCGACGCCAAGCGCCCCAACGCCAGGCCCGCGCTCGACGACTTCGGACACCTGGGCGCGATCAAGCAGCACGCCGATCTGGTGCTCGGGCTGTACCGGGAGGAGATGTACAACCCGGGCTACGGCGTGGACGGCGCCACGGAATTGATCGTGCTCAAGAACCGCAACGGGCCGACCGGCTTCGTCGACCTGTACTTCTATCGACGCTGGATGCGGTTCGAGGATATGCTCGACCCGGATCGGTGAAACGTGTAGGTTAGGGCCATGGCCGGCCACAGTAAGTGGAAACAGATCAAGCGGAAGAAGGCCGTCACCGACGCGCGGCGGGGCGCGCTCTTCACCAAGCTGATCCGCGAGATCACGATCGCCGCCAAGCAGGGCGGCGGCGATCCCGCGGGCAACGCCCGGCTCCGCACCGCCATCGACGCCGCCAAGGCGGAGAACATGCCGCTCGACAATATCGAGCGCGCCGTCAAGAAGGGGACCGGCGAGCTCGAAGGCGTGACCTACGAAGAGGTCACCTACGAGGGGTACGGTCCCGGCGGCGCGGCGCTGCTCATCGAAGCGACCACGGACAACGCCAACCGCACCGTCGCGGAGATTCGCCACGTGTTCCAGCGCCACGGCGGCAACCTCGGTGCCGCGAACTCGGTGGCGTGGATGTTCGACCGCAAGGCCCAGATCACCGTGGACGCGACGCGTGCCGACGAGGACGCGGTGATGGAGGCGGCGCTCGATGCCGGCGCGGAAGACATGGTGCGCGAGGGCGAGGTGTTTCTCATCACCGGACCCGCGGGCCGGCTGCATCTGATCAGCGAGCGGCTCAAGGCGAAGAAAATCGCGGTACAGGCCGCCGAGATCGCGCTGCTCCCCAAGAGCACCGTGAAGGTGGACGGCAGGGACGCGAAGCAGCTGCTCTCGCTGATCGACGCGCTCGAAGAAATGGACGACGTCGCCAAGGTGTCATCCAACTTCGACATCGACGCCGAGGCGCTGGCGGCGGCGACGGCGTGACGTGAAGGTCCTGGGCGTCGACCCGGGCACGGCGGTCACCGGCTATGGCGTGATCGAGACCGGGAACGGCGGCTCCGCACGGGACCGGCCGGACCGGGTGGCCCGGCTGATCGAGTGTGGCGTGATCCGCTTCGCCGCCAAGAGCCCCCTCCCCGAGCGGCTGCGCGCCCTCCATGAGCACATCACCGGCCTGATCGCGCGGCATCGCCCCGGCACGCTGGCGCTGGAGAACGCCTTCTACGCGAAGAACGTCCATACCACGCTGGTCCTCGGGCACGCCCGGGGCGTCATCCTGCTCGCCGCCGAGCAGGCGGGCCTCGCCATCGCGCAGTATCCGCCGGCGACGGTCAAGAAAACGGTGGCGGGGGCGGGCGGGGCCCCGAAGGCGCAGATCGGCAGCGTGGTCGCCCGGCTGTTGCGGCTCAAAGAGGCCCCCCGACCCGCCGACGCGGCCGACGGCGTGGCCGTGGCGCTCACCCACATCCTGCGGACGTGATCGCTCAGGTCGCCGGGCGCCTCGCCGCCAAGCAGGCGGACCGCGTCCTGATCCACACCGCGGGCGGCGTCGGCTACGAGATCGTGGTGCCGCTGGGCGTGATGGAGCGACTGCCCGCGGTGGGCGAGACGGTCACCCTCGCCACCGAGCTGGTGGTGCGCGAGGACGGCTGGTCGCTCTACGGGTTTCACGACGACGCCGGCCGCCGCTTCTTCCAGCGGCTCATCGGCGTGAGCGGCGTGGGGCCGAAGATCGCGATCGCCTTGATGTCCGCCCTGGGGGTGGAGCGTGGGGCGCGGGCGGTGAAGGAGCGGAACATCGCGTTGCTCGCGTCGGTGAGCGGGATCGGGAAGAAGACGGCCGAGCGGCTGGCGCTTGAACTGGCCGACAAGCTCGGCGAGTTTGAGGAAGCGGGGGGAGCGATGGTGGCGGGAGGAGCGGCGGGGGCGGCAGAAGCGGCGCTCCACGCACTCGAGCGGCTCGGGTACGCGACCGTCGAGGCCGACCGCGCGTTGCGCCACGTGCTCGCCGCGGACGGTGGAAGCGGTGTCGACCCGGAGACGCTGGTGCGGCGCGCCCTGCAACTGCTCACCAAAGGATGACCATGGCCCTCACCGCTGAGTGGATCTGCACACGCTGCGGCTCGACCAACCGGCTCCTCGTGCCCGACGGCGCGACGCGCGCCACGGACGAGTGCGTCGCCTGCCACACCAGGCATGCGCTCGAAGCCGACGCGCGACCGGTGCGGTGGCGCGCGCGGCCCCTGGGGAACAAGGCGGCGTGAGCACGCGCGCGCGGACCCAGGTCACCACGCCGGACGCCCTGCCCGACGAGCGGCTCACCGACGCCGCGCTGCGGCCGTCGGGGCTGGACGAGTTCGTCGGCCAGGCGAAGGTGAAGGAGTCGCTCCAAATCGCCATCGACGCAGCGAAGCAGCGGCGGGAGCCCCTCGACCACACGCTGTTCTTCGGGCCCCCGGGACTCGGCAAAACGACCCTCGCGCTGCTCATGGCGAAGGAGCTGGGCGTGAGCGTCCGCACGACCTCGGGCCCGGTGCTCGAGCGGCCGGGAGACCTGGTGGGCCTGCTCACGTCGCTCCAGGCGAACGACATCCTGTTCATCGACGAAGTGCACCGCCTGCGCCCGGCGCTCGAGGAATTCCTCTACCCCGCGATGGAGGACTACCGGGTCGACGTCCGCGTCGCCGAGGGTCCGCACGCGCAGACCATTCCGATGGCGCTCGAGCGGTTCACGCTGATCGGGGCGACCACCCGATTCGGCCTGCTGACGCCGCCGATGCGCGCGCGCTTCGGGCTGGTAGAGCGCCTCTCCTACTATCCGCCGGACGACCTGGCGCAGATCATCAGCCGCTCGGCCGGGATCCTGGGCGTCCCCGCGGACGTCGCAGGCATCGCCGAAATCGCCCGCCGCAGTCGCGGGACGCCCCGCGTCGCGAACCGGCTGCTGAAGCGGGTCCGCGACTACGCCCAGGTGCGCGCCGGCGGCAAGATCACGGCGCAGGTAGCGGGGGAGGCCCTCCAACGCCTGGACGTAGACGAGTTCGGTCTCGACGACATGGACGGGCGTATCCTCAAGACGATCATCGAGCAGTTCGACGGGGGCCCGGTGGGACTCACCACCATCGCCGCCGCCGTGGGGGAGGACGCCGGCACGCTCGAAGAAGTGTACGAGCCGTTCCTGATGCAGCAGGGGTTCCTGGCGCGCACGCCGCGCGGCCGCTGCGCCACGGCAGGCGCGTACAAGCATTTCGGCTTCACGCCGCCCCGAAGCGCGGACCAGCCGACGATGTTTGACGGCTAACACGGATTGCGGATTGTGGAGTGCGGATTGCGGATTGGACCCACGACCTTCGAATCCGCAATCCGAAATCCGCCATCCGCAATTCTCGGCGTGCTCTACCGAACTTCAGACTTCGACTACAGTCTGCCAGCCGAGCAGATCGCCCAAGACCCGCTCCCCGATCGGGGCGGGAGTCGCCTCCTGGTGCTCGATCGCGCCAGCGGGGCGATCCGCCACGGGCGGTTCGTCGACGTCGTCGATCTGGTGGCGCCGGAGGACGTGCTCGTCGTCAACGTGTCACGCGTGATTCCGGCGAGACTGCACGGGATGCGGCTTGCGGGAAGCGGGATGGGCGGGTCCGGCGGCAAGGCCGAACTCTTGCTCGTCCGGGAGCTACCCGATGGGACCTGGCTCGCCATGGGGCATCCCGGAGGCAAGCTCAAGTCGGGACGCCGCGTGACGTTCGGCCCCGACAGCACCGCGGAGATCGTCGAGGCGTTGGGAGGCGGCCTCCGCCGGGTGCGGTTCGTCGGCGCGCTCGACGCCCCGGCCACGCTCGCCAAGTACGGCGAGGTGCCACTGCCGCCCTACATCCGCCGCGCGCCGCGCCCCGAGGATCGCGAGCGCTACCAGACGGTGTACGCGGCACACGACGGCAGCGTCGCCGCTCCCACGGCCGGATTGCATTTCACGCGCGACCTGTTGGACCGGCTGCGCGACAAGGGCGTGGCGCTCGCGGAAGTGGACCTGCACGTCGGCCCCGGCACCTTCAAGCCGGTCGAGACCGACGACCTCGCGCGCCATGCGATGCACGACGAGCCGTACCGGGTGAGCGACAGCGCGGCCGGGATCATCAACGAGCGACGGGAAGCGGGAGGTCGCGTCTGGGCGGTCGGGACCACGGTCGTGCGCACGCTCGAAACGCTTGCCGGCGAGCGCGGCCGCATCGCTCCGGGCGCCGGCGAGACCCGGCTCTTCATTCACCCCCCGTACTCGTTCCGCGCGGTCGACCGGCTGCTCACGAACTTCCACCTGCCGCGCTCGACCCTGCTAATGTTGGTGTGCGCGTTCGGGGGCTATGACAACGTCATGCGGGCGTACGGGGAAGCGGTAAGGGAGGGATACCGGTTTTACTCGTATGGGGATGCAATGGCGGTACTCTGATTGCGGATTGCGGATTGTGGATTGCGGATTGGACGCCCGACTTTCGAATCCGCAATCCGAAATCCGCAATCCGCAATAACGCCCGTGTTCGAGTTCAAGGTCGACGCGACCTCCGGCCCCGCCCGCGCCGGCACCCTCACCCTCCCGCACGGTAGCGTCGAAACGCCGGTCTTCATGCCGGTCGGGACTCAAGGCACCGTGCGGGCGCTTTCGCCCAACGACCTCCGCGCCGCGGGCGCGACGCTCGTGCTCGCGAACACCTATCACCTGCACGTGCGCCCGGGCGAGGAGGTGGTGGCGACGCTCGGCGCGCTGCACCGCTTCATGGGCTGGGATCGACCGCTGCTCACGGACTCGGGCGGCTTCCAGGTATTCTCGCTCGAGGGCTTCCGGCGCGTGGACGACGACGGCGTCGAGTTCCAGAGCCACGTGGACGGCGGCCGTCGCCGGCTCACGCCCGAGCGCGCCACGGAGATCCAGTGGACCCTGGGCGCCGACGTCGCGATGGCGTTCGACCACGTGGTCCCCGGGGGCGCGGACGAGAGCGCGGCCAGGGACGCCCTCGAGCGAACGCTGAGATGGTTGGAGCGGTGCCGGAAGCGGCATGAGGAACTGAAAGCGTCACACGACGCTACGACGCCACGTTCCACGACTGACGCCGGGCACTCCTTGCAACGTGGCGTCGTAGCGTCGTGCAACCAGACCTTGTGGCCCATTCTCCAGGGCGGCGTCCATCTCGCGCTGCGGGAGGAAGGACTGCGCCGGATCTGCGACATGCGCGACTGGACCGGTCTCGCGATCGGCGGCCTCTCGGTCGGCGAGCCCAAGGCGGCGATGTACGCGATGCTCGACGCGCTCGAGCCGCGGCTCCCCCCCGCCCTGCCGCGTTATCTTATGGGCGTGGGGTTTCCCGAGGACCTGGTGGCGGCGGTGGAGCGCGGGCTGGATCTGTTCGACTGCGTGGCGCCGACGCGCAACGGGCGAAACGGCTCGGCCTTCACGCCCGACGGCCCCGTGAACATTCGCAACGCCGAGCACCGCGAGGACCCGCGGCCGCTCGACGACTCGTGCGACTGCGAGGCGTGCACCACGTTCTCGCGGGGGTACCTCCGGCACCTGTTCGTAGCGGAAGAGCTGCTGGGCCTGAGACTGTTGTCGCTGCACAACGTCCGCTACCTGATCCGGCTCGCGCAGGACATGCGGGCCGCGATCCGGCGGAACGCCTTCGGCCCGTGGGCCGATGCCTGGCGCCGCCGCTACCTGCGATCGGGATCCGCATGACCGCGCACCCCATGCTGGCGCTGCTGTTCGCCCCCTCGGGCCAGAACGCTTCGGGCGGGCTCACCATTTTCCTGGTCCAGATCGCCGCGCTGATCGCGATCTTCTACGTCATGCTCATCCGACCCCAGCGCAAGCAGCAGGAGCGCCACCGCCAGCTGCTCGCCTCGCTGCAGCGCGGCGACAAAGTCGTGACCTCGGGCGGCATCATCGGCGAAGTGGTGCATCTGAAGGACGACGAAGTGACCGTGAAGAGCGGCGAGTCGCGCGTCGTCGTGATGCGCACCAACATCGCCAACATCCTCAACCGGTCGATCGAAGCCAAGCCCCAGTGACGGTCCGCAAGCTCCACCTGCTCGGCTCGCCAGTGCTGCGGCAGCGCGCGGCGCCCGTCGCCGCCGTCGACGACGAGGTGCGCCAGCTGGTGGACGACCTGTTCGACACGATGCGGGCGGCCAAGGGCGTGGGCCTCGCCGCCAATCAGGTGGGGATCGCGCGCCGGGTGGCGGTGGTGGATGTCGGCGAGGACGATCCCCCACCCCTGGTCCTCGTCAACCCGCGGATCGTCACCGCGTCGGACGAGCGCGAGACGGCGGAAGAGGGCTGTCTCTCCATCCCCGATATCTACGGTGATGTCGAGCGCGCCCTCACCATGACGCTCGAAGCCCTGGACCGCGACGGCCGGCCCTACCGCACCCAGCTGTCGGGCTTCAAGGCGCGGGCCGTGCAGCACGAGATCGATCACCTCGACGGCGTGCTGTTCCTCGACCATCTCAGCGCCGTGAAGCGCGGCCTGCTGTTGGCCAAATGGAAGAAAGCGCGGAAGGGGCAGTCGGGCTACCTGAAGGAGGTCACGCCGGAGCCGGCGGGCGAACTCTAGGTGCGCGTCGTCTTCTTCGGAACGCCCGAGTTCGCGGTCCCGCCGCTCGAGGCGCTCCTGGGCGAGGGCTTCGACGTCGTGGCGGCGGTCACGCAGCCCGACAAGCCGCAGGGACGGTCGCGCTCGACCGCCGTGCCGCCGCCCGTGAAGCGGGCCGCCGAGGCCGAAGGCATCCCGGTGCTCCAGCCCGTGCGGCCCTCCGACCCCGAGTTCGTCGCCCGGGTCCGCGCCCTCAGCCCCGACGTGGGGGTCGTGGTCGCCTATGGGCACATCCTCAAGCCCGACCTGCTTGCGGTCCCGCGCCGCGGCATGATCAACGTCCACCCTTCGCTCCTCCCCGAGTTGCGCGGTGCGGCTCCCGTCGAATGGGCCATCTTGAACGGTCTCGAGCAGACCGGCGTCACGATCATGCTCATGGACGCGGGACTCGACTCAGGCCCGATCCTCCATCAGATCCCGCACCACGTCGACCCGGAGGCCACAGGCGGCGAGCTGTCCGAGCACCTCTCGGAAATGGGGGCGCAGGCGCTCGTCGAGGCCCTTGCGCTGCTCGAGACCGACGGCCTCGAGCCGCGCCCCCAGGACCACTCCCGCGCCACCTATGCCCCCAAGCTCACCCGTGAGGCGGCGCGGATCCCGTGGGACGAGCCCGCCGAGCGAGTGGCGCGCGTGATCCGCGGCCTCGACCCCAAACCCGGCGCGTGGACCGAGCTGGACGGTCGCGAGGTAAAGCTGTTCGGCGCCCGCGTCGTGGAGGATCGCGGTGCCCCCGGAGAGGTCCGGACGACGGATGACGAATTACGCATCACGACGGGCCGAGGCGCGGTGGCGGTGGAAGAAGTCCAGGCGGCCGGAAAGCCGCGCATGGCCGCCGCGGAATGGCTGCGCGGGCGCGGGGTGCGAGCGGGCCAGCGGTTCGCGTGACGCGCGCCGGAGAGAAGGGGGGGGCGCTGCCGCGGCTGCACGCCATTACGGATGAGCGCATCGCCCGCAGGCCCGACATGGACGATGTCGCCCGCGCGCTGGCGGCAGGCGGCGGTGAGCGCCTCGCCCTGCACGCGCGCGGCCGCGGTCTGTCGGGACGAGAGCACTACGAACTCGCTACCCGTCTGGCCGTCTATCCGCCTACCCGACTCTTTATCAACGACCGCCTCGACGTGGCGCTCGCCGTCGGAGCCGCGGGCGTTCAGCTCGGAGCGGCGAGTCTCGATCCGCAGGACGCCCGCCGGCTCGAACCCAGGTGGTGGATCGGCAAGTCGGTGCACGACTTGGCCGAGGCGGAAGCCGCGCGCGCCAGCGGAGCTGACTATCTTTTAGCAGGACCGCTGTACGGCACCGCCACCCATCCCGACCGCGAGCCCCTGGGACTCGCGCGGCTCGGGCCCATTGTTGGCCTAGGCCTCCCGGTGATCGCGATCGGCGGTGTGACGCCCCAGCGGGTGGCGGAGGTGCGGGGCGCGGGAGCTTACGGTGTCGCCGCGATCCGGGCGCTGTGGGATGCAGGCGATCCCGCGGACGCAGCGCGGCTGATGCTCGAGGAGTGGCAGTCGTGAACGATTCGATCGACGTGATGGTGAACGGGGAGCCCCGAACGGTGGCGCGCGGCGCCACGCTGCTCGAGCTGCTCCGCGCGCTCGAGCTCGACCCCCGCGCCGTCGTGGTCGAGCACAACCGCGCGATCGTGCGGCGCCCCAGGCTGGGCGACGTGACCGTGGCCGCAGGCGACGCGATCGAGCTGGTGCATTTCGTGGGAGGGGGCTGACACGCATGACCATGGCCGTAGACGCCGTCCGGGACACGCCGTTCGTCGTGGGCGGTCGCACGTTCCACTCGCGCCTCATGGTGGGCACGGGCAAGTATCGCGACAATGAAACGATGGCTCGCGCAATCGAGGCCTCGGGGGCCGAGGTCGTGACCGTGGCGGTGCGCCGCGTGGACCTCGATCGCTCGAAAGAGACGGGGATCCTGCACCACCTCGATCCGAACCGCTATGTCCTGCTCGCGAACACCGCGGGCTGCTTCACGGCCGACGACGCCGTGCGCTACGCCCGCCTGGCGCGCGAAGCCGGGTTCAACGAGTTCGTCAAGCTCGAGGTGATCGGCGACCAGGAGACGCTGCTCCCCGACGTCCAGGGTTTGCTGGACGCAGCGCGCACCCTGGTCAAGGACGGCTTCAAAGTACTGGCCTATACCAACGAGGATCTCGTCACCGCGTTGCGTCTCGAGGACGCGGGGTGCGCCGCCGTGATGCCGCTGGCGTCGCCGATCGGCAGCGGGCTGGGGCTCCTGAATCCGTACGGGGTCCGGACGATCAAGCACCGGCTCACGGTGCCGGTCGTGGTGGACGCCGGCGTCGGGACCGCCTCGGATGCCTGCGTGACGATGGAGCAGGGCGTGGACGGAATCCTGATGAACACCGCACTGGCGGCGGCCCGAGACCCCGTGGGCATGGCGCACGCGATGCGGCTGGCCGTCGAGGCCGGCCGGACCGCCTACCTCGCGGGCCGCATGCCCAAGCGCGAGGTCGCCGTGCCGTCGTCGCCGCTCGAAGGAATGCTGGATTAGCGACGCCACCGCCGCCCGGCGCGCGGCGTTGCACATCCTCCAGGCGGTGCGCTCCGGCGGCACGTTCCAGGCGGCGCGGGACCGGGTGCTTCCCACGCTCGCCGGGCGGGACCGCCGGCTCGCCTATGAGCTCGCCGCCGGCGTGCTGCGGGGGCGAGCGGATCTCGACCGCCGGCTGCGGCTGCGCCACGCCGACCCGCGCCTGCACGATGTCCTCCGTCTTGGCGCCTACCAGCTGGCCGCATTGGCCCGCGTGCCGGCCTACGCGGCGGTCGCCACCAGCGTGGAGCTGGCGCGGGAAGCGGCGGGCGACGCGGCAGCGAGGTATGTGAACCAGGCGCTGCGAAGGCTCGCTCGGGAAACGGGAAACCGGAAACGGGAAACGGGCGAGAACACGCACCCGTCGTGGCTCGTCGAGCGCTGGCGGCGCCTCTTTGGGGCGACCGACACAACCCGGCTGGTCGCCTGGAATGACACGAAGCCGAATCTCACGCTTCAGCCTGCCCGTTGGTCCGCCGATGTGCTCGCGCTCGAGCTCCGGAAGGTCGGGTTTGGTGTAGAAGAAGCGCCCCATGGAGCCGGCCTGCGGGTGTCACGCCTCGACCACGTTTCCCGTTTCCCGTTTCCCGTGCAGTTGCCGGGGTATTCGGAAGGCGGCTTTATCGTCCAGGACCCCGCCCACGCCCTCGTCTGCCGCTACGCCGCGATCCCCCCGGGAGCGCTCGTGTACGACGCCTGTGCCGCGCCGGGCGGCAAGGCCGTGATGCTGGAGCGGGGCGGCGCTCGAGTCGTGGCGGGGGACGCCCGGCCGGAGCGCATGCGCCGGCTGGCCGAGACGACGCGACGGGCGGGAGTGGCGATCCGGGTGACGGTCGCCGATCTTCTGTCGGCACCGCTCGCGCCGGGAACCGCATCCGCCGTGTTGGTGGACGCCCCGTGCTCCGCTACCGGCACCATGGCCCGGCATCCGGACGCCCGCTGGCGGATCACGCCGCGCACGATCGTACACGCCGCCCGGCGGCAGCGGGCGCTGCTCGCGGCCGCCGCAACGCTCGTCGGTGCGGGAGGACTGCTCGTCTACAGTACCTGCTCGCTCGAGCCGGAGGAGAACGACGACATCGTGACCGAGTTCCTCGCCTGCCACCCTGAGTTCGGGCGCGCGCCCGTGCCGGCCGCGGTGCCGGCTGCCCTGCTCACTCCGGACGGCGACCTGCAGTCCCTGCCACAGCGCGACGGAATCGACGGTGCATACGCGGCGCGCTTCGCGCGGACGCGCTGATGCAGCTCCGCCGTCACGTCCCGCCGCTGCAGGAATGGAAGCTGCCCGCCTTCGGCGACCTGTCCGGGGCGCGACGTTGGGGACTCGCCCTCGTCGGAGCCATCGTGATAGGGTATCTGACGGCGTACCTCGTTCTCTTTCCCGCCCCCATCCTGCACGGACACGATGTCGTACCACGCGTGCTGGGTCTGTCGCTGCAGGAGGCCTCGGCCGCGCTCCGCAAGGCGGGGCTGCAGGTGCAGGACGGCGGCTCAGAGTCGCACCCCAGCGCCCCACAGGGCAGCATCATTTGGCAGGACCCGCCTGCCGGCGTGAGCGCGCCGGCGGGGCTGCGGGTGACCCTGGTGTCGAGCGACGGTCCCCCCAAGATTCCGGTACCGCACGTGGCCGGCCTGGATGGACCGCTGGCGCAGCAGCTGATCGTCGCGGCCGGGCTCACCGTGGCGCAGGTGGAGTCGGTGCAGGCCGCGGCGGCCCCCGGCGTGACGATGCTCACCCGGCCGGCCGCCACGACGCTCCTGGCCCCGGGGGCGCCGGTGACGGTGGTGGTGAGCCGGGGCGCCCCGACCATCGCGGTGCCGGGCCTGCTCGGCCTGTCGCAGGCGGATGCTCGCACCCGTCTGGAGCAGGAGGGGCTCGCGCTGGGTACCGTGACGCGGCGCCGCTCGGGCGAAGCGACGCCGGGCACCGTGATCGCGCAGCGGCCGGCGGCGGGTACGCTGGCCGCCCCCGGCACCGTGGTGGACGTCGTCGTGGCCCGGAGCCCGTGATGATCAAGAGGATGAACGGCATCCGCATCGCGCCCAGCCTCTTGGCGGCCGATCTCACCCGCCTCGCCGAGCAGGTGGGTCAGGTGCTCGAGGCGGGCGCCGATTGGCTGCACGTCGACGTGATGGACGGACGGTTCGTGCCGAATCTCACGTTCGGTGCCAACATGATCGAAGCGCTGCGCCGGCTCACGGACAAGCCGATCGACGTGCATCTGATGGTGGTCGAGCCGGAGCGCTACCTCGAGCCCTTCGCGGCGGCGGGCGCGTCGGTGTTCACGTTCCACCCCGAGGCGACGGTGCACGTCCAGCGCCAGCTGGCCGAGGCGCGGAGCCGCGGCATGCTCGCGGGACTGGCGCTCAACCCCGGCTCGCCGCTCGCGCTCGCCGCAGAGGTGATCGCCGACCTGGATCTGCTGCTCGTGATGACCGTGAACCCGGGGTTCGGGGGCCAGTCGTATCTTGCCTCGGCGGACGACAAGATCCGCCGCGCGCGCGAGCTGCTCACGACGCACGGGTCGGGCGCGTTCCTCGAGGTGGACGGCGGCATCACCGCGCAGACCATCGCCACCGCGCACGCGGCGGGCGCCGACACGTTCGTCGTGGGGAACGCGATTTTCGCGAGCCCCGACCCGGCGCGCGAGGTGCGCGACCTGAAGCGCCGCTGCCTGGTGACGGTATGAGCGACGCGCGGCGCCGGGCGTTCGCGGTCGGCGTCGCCATGACGCTGCTATTCGGGACCGCGCTGGCGGTGAAGATCCGTCCCCAGATCGACCTGCTCGGCGTCGGATCGCGGGCGCCGGATTTCCATGCCCGGAACCTGGCCACCGGGCGCCCCGCCACGCTCGCGGACTATCGCGGCCGGGTGGTGCTGCTGAATCTCTGGGCGACGTGGTGCGAGCCGTGCCGGGTCGAGATGCCATCGCTCGAGCGGCTGTCCCGCAAGCTCGGGGGCGGCGGCTTCACGGTCGTGGCGGTGAGCATCGACGAGGACGGCGACTCGGTCGTCGCCGCGTTCGCGCGCGACCTGGGGCTCAGCTTCGACATCCTGCACGACCAGACGGGGGCCATGAAGCAAACGTACCAGGCCACGGGCGTCCCCGAGACCTGGGTCATCAGCCCCGACGGCGTGATCATCAAGAAGGTGATCGGGCCCTCCGAGTGGGACAGCCCGGTCAACGAAACCCTCATCGGGCGGCTCATGGATGAGCGTTCGCGCTAGCGTGGGGCAGCTGCTGGTGCGCAACTGGCCGATCAAGCTGGCGGCCGGCTTCTTCGCCGCCATGTTGTACGTGGCGGTCGCGGCGCAGCAGCCGCTGGCGCAGAGCTTCGCCATGCGGCTCGCCGTCGTCGTCCCGCCCGGACGCACCGTACGCCAGCAACCCGCGGGCGTGACCGTGGTCATTACCGGAAAGGGCAGCGAGATCCTCAAGCTCCGCACCTTCCCACGCGTGATCCGCAAGGTCATCCCCGACACCTTCTCGGCGGCGGCGTGGCGCGTACAGCTGCAGCCGACCGATGTCGAGCTCCCCAAGGGGAGCGACGTCCAGGTCGCCGACATCCGCCCGCGCGACGTCGAGGTGATGCTGGATTCGGTGGTGCACAAGGAGGTTCGGATCGTGGCGCGGGTGCGGGTCGAGGCCGAGTCGGGGTACGTGATGCGAGGGCTGTCCATCACGCCGAGCATGGCGCGCGTCATCGGCCCGGAGAAGAGCCTGGCGCTGATCGACTCCGTGACCACCCTGCCGACCGTCATCTCGAGCGTGAACGGCCCCTTCTTCCGCACCGTCCCGCTCGATACGGCCCCGCTCGGCATCGTGCGCATCGTTCCCAAAGAGGTGCGCATGGCGGGCGAAGTCGCGGCGATCGTCGAGCGCTCGCTCTCGGGCGTCCCGATCACCGCGGCGGCGTCGGGCTTCACGGGGTTCCTGCTGTCGGTGGAGCGGGTGGCGGTGACCGTGCGGGGCCCCGAATCGAAGGTGAACACACTGACACGCGACAGCGTGCGGGTGGTGGCGCACCTCGTGGGCAAGGCCGGCCCGGGCGGCTATGCCCGCCTCACGGTCAACGCCCCTCCCGGAATCGTCGCACACGCCGTGCCCGACTCCGTCTCCCTCAGACGCAAGACCGGACGTGGCTGACGTCGTCCTCGGGATCGAGACGTCGTGCGACGAGACCTCGGCCGCGGTGCTGGTGGGCGAGCGCCGACGTCCCGAGCTCGCCGGGCTCGTGATCCTGTCGCAGGACGTGCACCGAGTGTTCGGAGGCGTCGTGCCGGAGCTCGCGAGCCGGGCGCATCTGGCGGCGTTGCCGGCGGTCGTGGACCGGGCGCTCGCCGAGGCCGGCATCGGCTGGAGCGCGGTGGACGCCGTCGCCGTGACGCAGGGCCCGGGGCTCGTCGGCGCGCTGCTCGTCGGCGTCGTCTACGCCAAGGCGTTGGCCTACGCCGGCGACCGCGAGCTGATCGGCGTCCATCACATGGAAGGGCATCTCTTCGCCCCGCTCGTGGAGGATCCGGACTTGGCACCGCCGTTCGTCGCGCTGCTCGTGTCGGGGGGTCACACGCTGCTGCTCGACGTTCCCGCCTGGGGGCGTTACCGCCTGCTGGGCGCGACCCGCGACGACGCGGCCGGCGAGGCGTTCGACAAAGTGGCGACGCTCTTGGGCCTGGGGTACCCGGGCGGCCCGGCCATCGAGCGGCTCGCGCCTCAGGGCGATCCGACCCGCTTCTCGTTTCCGCGTCCCATGCGGGACGAAGGCTACGAGTTCTCGTTCTCCGGACTGAAGACCGCGGTGCTGCGCGCGGTGCGCTCGAGCGACGATCTCGAGCGCGACCGTCCGCATCTGGCCCGCGCCTTCCAGGACGCGGTGCTCGACGTGCTGATCACCAAGCTCGAGCGTGCGATCCGCGCGACAGGCCACCGCACCGCCGTGCTGGGCGGCGGTGTGGCGTGCAGCCGGGCGCTTGCCGGCCTCGCCGCCCGGCGGCTCTCGGACGGAGGGCTGGCCCGCGTGGCCGTTGCGAGCCCACGCCTGAACGCCGACAACGCCGCCATGATCGCCCGCGCGGGTTGGTACCGTCTCGGCCTGGGCGAGCGCAGCGACTGGACCCTGGACGCCCGTGCGGACCTCCCGCTGCCCGGCCTGGAGCCGGCACCCACCACCCTCGGCGCGGCCCACCCATGACGATTTATCCCTTCGGCTTCACGATCCCGCTGCCCCGGATCGACCTCCTGTTCATCCACCTCGGTCCGCTGCAGGTCACGGGATACGGGCTGATGATGATGGTCGCCTTCCTTATGGCCGGGTGGGCGATCCAGATCGACCTGCGGCGCCGCGGGATGGCCGAGGAGTACGCGGCCGACATCGTGTTCGCCGCCGTGCTCGGCGGCATCGTGGGAGCGAAGATCTGGTACGTGTTGCTGACGGGCGAATGGGAAGCGCTGCTGCGGCGCGGCGGGTTCGTTTGGTACGGGGGCTTTCTCGGCGGCGTGGCGGCCGTGCTGGCGACCGGGTGGTGGAAGCGCGTGCCCGCCCGCTGGACCATGGAACTCACCGCTGCCCCCCTCGCCCTCGGCTACGGGCTGGGGCGGGTCGGGTGCTTCCTCGTCAACGACGACTACGGCATCCCGTCGAGCTTGCCCTGGGCGATGAAGTTCCCCCGCGGCCTCCCACCCACCACGGTGGCCGAGCTGAGCAACATGCACGTGCGCTTTCCCCCCGGTACCGATCCCATGCAGATCGTGGCGGTGCACCCGACGCAGATCTACGAGACGACGCTGATGCTGCTGGCGTTTGCCCTGTTATGGCGTTGGCGTGACCACCGGCACGGGACGGGCTGGCGGTTCGGCGTCTATCTCGTCCTGGCAGGGACGGAGCGCTTCCTGGTCGAGATCGTGCGCGCCAAGGACGATCGGCTGCTGGGACCGTTCACGCTGGCACAGGTGACCAGCCTGCTGCTCGTCGCGGCGGGGGTGTGGCTGATGCAACGGCTGCGCTTGCCCGAGCCCACGACCGTGGCCGTGCCCCCCGCACTCAGGCCGCAACCCCAGGCTCAAGTCACGCGGTAGTTGCGGGCTACGGGAACGACGGCCGGCGGCGGTCCCCCCCCGCTCCGCCCAAGCGGTTCCGCTGCAACCACACCACGGCCACCAGCAGCAGCAGGAGGAGCAGCAGCTGGAGCGCCAGCGATTGCACGGTCGGATAGATGCCGAGCACCGGGATGCGAGGCGCCCATGGGACCACGCTCACCCGCACCAGTCCGGACTCCTGCAGGTCCGCGATCCCCTTTCCCGCGAACACGAACGCCATGTAGTAGAGCATCGCGCTCGTCACCGCGAAGAACGGCTTGAGCGGCACCTTCATCCCGAAGCGGTTCACCGCCACGTAGATGATCACCAGCGCCAGCGCGCCCGCGGCGATCCCGGCCATAACTCCCGCCACTCCCGCGGCGCTGGTGGAGCCCGCCGAGGAGAGCAGCGCCTTGTAGAACAGGATGGTCTCGAAGCCCTCCCGATACACCGCGAGGAAGGCCACCGACGAGAGCGCGAACCCCGAGCCGGTCGACAGCGCATCCTCCATCCGGCCCTTCACGAACGCATTCCACTTGGCCACCTCGATCTTCGAGAGCAGCCAATAGCTGACGTAGAACAACACGGCGGTAGCGAGGAGCATGGTGCCACCCTCGAGCGCTTCCCGCTGGCCGGGCGTGATCTCGAACAGCAGCTCGATCACAATCGCGGTGGCGGCGCTCGCGGCGACCGCGGCCCAGGCGCCTCGCGCGACGTGACGCCGGCGCTCGAGGGCGCCGGCCTTCGAGAGAAACGCCGTGAGCGCCGCGACGATGAGGATCGCCTCGAAGCCTTCCCGCAAGAGCAGCACGAACGATTGCACGAACAGGCTGGCGCCCGAGCTGCGGTCGGCGACGAGCCGCTCGGCGCGCTCCAGATCCGCGAGCAGCCGGGCCTGGATCGCGCCCAGCTCGTCCGGGCCGGCGCCGGCCGCGGTCCGGGCGCGCAGCAGGGTGAATGCCTGCTCGAGCTCGCCGGCGAGAGCGGGGTTCTTCACCCGCACCTCCGTCTCCACCTGTTCGAAGCTGAGATAGGCGTCGAAGGCGATCTTGTCGGACTTGACCGCCACGGCCGAGTCGAGCTGGCGTCGCACCACGGAGAACGTCGCGGCCGCGGGGGACGCCTCGTACTTCTGCCGTTCGGCCGTGGGGAGCACCCGCAGGAACGCCACGATCTTGGCCGGGTCCCCGGGATCGAGCGTCCGCGCAAACCCGGGCATCGCCGTCCCCGGCCGGCCCCGCAGAATGAGACCCTCGAGCTCGCGGTCGGTGAATCGGCCCTGGACGGCGAGGTCGCGGAGCGCGGGCGGCCGGACCGAGAGCGTGGCGGCGAGCGGGCCGTCGCCGCCGCCGGTGGCGCCGTGGCACGACGCGCACGTCGTCGCGTATCGCCCCTCGCCCTCGCGGACCAGCCCTTCGTCGGCGCGCAGCGTCGCCACGTACGTGGCCACGGCCCAGCGGTCCTCGGGCGAGAGCGTCTCCTCGAACTGCGGCATGGCCGTGCCCGCTACCCCGATCGTGAGCTTGCGGTACACGTCCACCGGAGAGACCGTGCTCATGCCCTCCCGGTCGGCGAGGCTCGCGGGCGACGGACCCTCCAGGTGCTTCGCCTTCGGCCCGTCACCCCGCCCGGTCGGACCGTGACACTGCGCGCACTGCTCCTGGTACACGGCCGCGCCGCGCACCAGCGACGGCGGGCGCGCCGGGAAGCTTTCGAGCGCGCCTCCCACGACCCTTGCAATACGCTGCGCGAGCAGTCCGGCCCGCGCGGCGACCGAGTCCGGCGCCGCGGCCCGGTCGAGCATGGCGCGCAGCGCCGCGAGATCGGAGTCGGCGGTCGCCCGCACGGCCCGAGGGAGCGAGCCCACGTCGAGGCGCGCCTGGTCGAGAAACTGCTTCGCTTCCGAGACCTCCTCGGGATTCGTCACCTGGCCCCCGCGGGGCGTAACACCGATGGCGTACTCCTTGGCAGCGAGCGAGGCCGCGGCCACGATGCGCCGGGCCACGGCCAGCGAATCCATCGCCTGCGCCCCGGCGGGGGCCGCCACGCACGTGCCCAACAGCAAGCCGACAATTGACTTACGGTAGATGAGAACTGTTCTCAGAAGGGGGAGTTTCAATACTAGAGTGATTTTGTCGGGAATGCAAGGCAAACCGTCACACTCGCTCCAGCACAACCACCGCTACGGCCGCCTGGTGGGTGTGGGAGAGCGACAGCAGCACGCGTCCCACGCCGAGCTCGTGCGCCCGCTCGGCCGCAGTGCCGCTGAGCCGCACGTCGGGCCGGCCGTCGGACGCCCGCGTGATCTCGATCTCCCGCCAGCCGATGCCACGGGCCGCCGCGGTGCCCTGCAGTGCCTTGTAGACCGCCTCCTTGGCCGCGAGTCGTACGGCCACGTGGGTCGCGGGGTCGGGTCGGCTCTCGCAATACGCGCGCTCGTCGCGTGTGAGCAGGCGCTGGAACACACGTGCGCCCTTGTCGGCGATGATTGCCGCGACGCGCGACACTTCCACGAGGTCGACGCCGACGCCGATCGCGCTCAGAAGCCGAGCCGGCCCGCGAGCCATGCCGGGGCGGGAAGGTAGCCGCCGAGGACCAGCCCCAGCCAAATCAGCCCGGCCGCGAGTGGCGTCAACCCAACGATCACAGGCCAGAGGGACGGCCGCCACCGGGCGATGGCATCGGTCTCGACCGCCCAGCGCCGCCGCTCCTCGGCCACACCCGTCTCGAGGGCGAGCCATGCCGCCTCCAGCCGCCGGGCCGCCGCCCGCAGCGCGTCCTGCCATTCGGCGTGCAGCGTCTTGTCGAGGACCCCCGCGTCCCGAACCAGGAGGCCCGCGCCGTCGAGGGCGTCGAGCGCGGCCACAAACGCCTCGCCGCCGGCGGCGAGGCGGGCTGCGATCGCGCGCTTTTCGGATCCCGTGAGCAGCCGCCGGCGCCGCCGCCGTGCCGGCATCCGGACGCGCCGCGCCGCGCGCTCGATCTCCCCGTCGAGCGCGGCCGTCACCCGTGCCGCCGCCTGCCGCACCGCGGCTTCCCACGCCGCCAGCCACGCGCGGCGGCTTACGGCCTCGAGCACCTGCTCACGCGCTTCGCCCGCCGCCGCGGCCCGTGCCTGGCCTCCCAGCTCCATCACGCGCGTCGCCAGCTCTTCGCGCAGGTCGTCGAGCGGCACCCACGGTTCTTCCAAGCGACGCGGCACCAGCAGACGCCCCAGCGAAGACGCGAGCTCCGGGACGCGCAGCGGCATCGGGATCTTCACACCGGGGCTCATCGTGCCAGCAGGGCGGCGCGGCCGGTGCGCCGCTCGAACGCGGCGACGAAGTACGGCAGCGACTCCGCGAGGAAGCTCGCGCGCGCCAGACCGGTCGCCGCGATCGCCCGCTCGATGTCGGCCGGCTCACCTTCCACCTCGAGGAGGACGTCCATTTCCGGATACCACTCGAGCCGCAGCACCGCTTCCCCCAAGCGGTAGACCTCGACCCGCCGATCGATGCGCAGCGACACGGCGAAACCGAGCCGCGCGAGAATGGTCACGACGCCTTCCGGATCGCCGACTCGCACCTCGGTCTCGGCGCGGCGACGGTAGCGCCCGCGCTTCGAGTGCGGCCCTTTCCAACCGAGCATCCCGTACGCCGGCACCCCGTCGGCCTGCCGGTACACGCGCAGCCGCAGGACCTCGTCGCGCTCCGCAAGGGTGGGAGGGGCGTCGCGGTCGAACCGCCGGTCGAGCATGTCGCCCCGGAACTCGAGGACCGCGCCGGCGCGCATCAGGGCGGCGCGCAGCGCGTCGGGATCCTCCACCCGCGCCTTGACCTCGAGCTCGTCTAGGGCTGGCGGGGCGGGGGGGGACCGGCTCATGCGAAGATCGCTTCGAGCACCGCGGCCGTGTCGGCGAGCGTCGCGAACACGTACGCGGCGCCGGCGGCGCGCAGGGCCGCGACGTCGTAGGAGCCGGTGGCGACGGCCACGCTGCGGGCGCCGATCGGCCGGCCGCACGCGACGTCGTCCGGCGTGTCCCCGATCACGATCACATCGGCGCCCGCGAACGGGCGGCGGGTGAGCTGCGCCGCGCGCTGTGCCGCGACCGCCGGCAGGTCCGCCCGCCGCGCGGAATCCGACCCGTAGGCGCCGACGCGGAAGCGCGCCGGGTCGAGCCCCGCCGAGCGCAGCTTCAGCGCCGCGCCGGGCGCGATGTTCCCAGTCAATAGTCCCACGAGCGCGCGCTGCTGCGCCTCGTGCGGCTCGAGGGCAGCGAGCAGCTGCCGGGTACCCGGCATGAGCATGGTCGTCTGGGCGGGGTTGGCGAGCTCGGCGCGCAGGTGTTCCACGTAGCGGCGGCACACCGCGTCGATGCGGTTCGCATCCTCCGCCGCCGGATGGCCCGCCAGCGAGAGGAGGTCGCGCACGATCTGCGGATCGGTCTTCCCGTCGAACCGGTAGCCCTCGATCGGCCCCGCGGTGCCCGCCTCGTCGACGAGCGCGCGGTGAATCGCCCGCCGCCCGGCGCCGTCAGTCCAGAGGAGGGTGCCGTCGATGTCGAAGAGCACGAGCTTCATGCGCGAAAAATACGCCGTCAGCCGCGCGAAGTCTCGGGGCGCCGCACGGCGACAAGCATGTCCCGCAGCCGCCGGGCGGCGGGCGTGTCCGCGAACAAGTCGTCCGATGCCACACCTCCACGCGCCAGCGCCGAGTGCACGACGTGACCGCTCCCCGCCCACAGGGCCACATGAGAAATGCCCTGGCCGTCGGCGAAGCAGAGAATGTCTCCCGCGCTGTAGCCGGCGCCGGCGGCGTCGATCGCGACCGCGCGGCCGGTGAGTGCCTGTTGATCGCTGTCGCGCGGGAGGCTGACGCCCCGGGCCGCATACGTCGCCTGGACCAGCCCCGAGCAATCGACGCCCCATTCGGTGCGTCCGCCCCACCGGTACGGGGCGCCGGAAAACCAGCGTTGCGCCCACTCCGGGGCGGCGACGAGCCGCGCTTCGGCCCGATACTCCAGCTCGGACCGCACCACGCCCCAGGCGACGGTCCACGCGCGCCCGTCCGCGGTGTCCACCAGCCCGTCACGCCGCACCACGAGGCGCGCCCCCACGGCCAGGCGGAAGCGCCGATCTTCGAACTTGAGCTCCGCGCCGAGCGATCGCGCCGTGGCGCGCGTCGTCCAGTCCTCCACCCAGTCGTCCGGACCGGTCTGCACGTAGCCCGCGTGCAGCCAGCCATGGTAGCCGTCGGGCACGCGCACGCGCAGCCATGTCCCGTCGCGTCGCTCGAGCAGCGTCAAGGGCTCGCCGTGCAGCACCTCGCTCACACGGTCGGCCGCGATGCGCGGCTCCCGCAACAGCGGCGCGACGGCGGCCGTCGTCACCGCGGCGGGCGCGTCGCGCACCGACGCGTCGGGCAGGAGGCGGATGTCGGCCGCGCGGCGCGCCGCGGCGGCGATGCGACGCAGCTGCTCCAGGGCGTCGCGACTCGTGGTACAGCCCGTGAGCGCCGCAGGCTGGACGGCGACCTCGAGCACGCCCAGCCGCGGGTCGGGCACCCATTGGCGCGCGACGTCTCCGACGTCGCGCTCGAGACGATCGGTCACGGCTTGGCGCCGTCGGCCAATCCCGGCACGTCCCCGAGACCGCGCGCCAGCCGCACGGCGCGCTCCACCGCCACCGGGACCGCCAGCGCGGCCAGCGCCTCCGCCTGGAGCGGCGTGGCGGGCACGGCCGCGGCGGTGCTCACGGCGAAGACGACGTCGCCGTCGAACAGGGTGCCGTAGGGAACGATGCGGCGGGCGAGCGCGTCTCCCGCCGCATGGGCCAGGCTCTCGAGCGCCGGGCGATCGAGCGTGGCGTTGGTCGCCACCACGGCGAGGGTCGTGTTGGCGCGGCCGAACGGGGCGCCGCCCCCGGCGAAATGCGCGAGCGCGTCCGCGAACCGACCGTCCGGGCGGCGGGCGCCCGCGACGATCGACCCCGTTCCGTCGAGGATGTTGCCCACCGCGTTCAGCACCACGAGCGTCCCCACCACAATGTCTCCACCGCGCGCCGCCCACGTCCCCACACCGCCCTTCATGGCGCGGCGCGGCCCCAGCGCTTTGCCCACCGTCGCGCCCGTGCCCGCGCCGACCGTCCCCTCGAGCACGTCGGCGGACGCCGCGCCGCACGCGCGATACGCGTCGTCCGCGGTCGGCCAACGGTCTGCCTTCCCGCCCGGCGCCAGGTCGAAGTCGAAGATCACGGCGGTCGGCACGATCGGCACGACCCCCGCCGGCCCGAGCGGCAGGCCGCGGTGCCGCTCGCGCAGCCAGCGCATGACGCCGTCGGCGGCTCCGAGTCCGTACGCCGAGCCGCCGGTGAGCAGGATCGCGTCGATATGGCCGACCAGATGGCGCGGGTTGAGGGCGTCGAGCTCACGGGTGCCGGTGGCGCGGCCGCGCACCGCGCCGGCCGCGCGCATCCCGCCCTCGGGCGCGAGCACGACGGTGCATCCGGTCGCCCGCGGCAGGTCGGTCCAATGACCCACGGTGAGTCCGGGGACGGCGGTGATGCTGGTGGGATCGGACGACGTCATGGGAGCGCGAAGATAGCTCGGCTTGCTGGCCTTGTGGAGGGTACATACGTTAGCGCATGCCCAACCCCCAACCGCAAGACCAGCCGACCACCGTGCTGGTGGTCGACGACGAAGACGGCATCCGCCAGGCGCTGCACCGGTTTCTGACCCGACTCGGCTACCGCGTGCTGCAGGCGTCGAGCGGTGCGGAAGCGCTCGACCGCCAGGCGACCGAGCAGCCGCACGTGATGCTCTCCGACATCCGCATGCCGAACATGAGCGGCGTGGAGCTCGTGCCCAAGGCGCTGGCCGCCGATTCCGACCTCGCCATCATCATGCTGACGGCGATCGACGAGCCACGGACCGCGATCGAGTGTCTGAAGCTGGGCGCGTACGATTACCTCATCAAGCCAGTCGACCTGGACGAGCTGGAGCTGTCGTTGCAGGGCGCATTGCGGCAGCGGCAGCTCGAGGTCGACCGGCGCGAGCTGGAGCAGTGGCTGGCGCGTGAAGTCGCGGTGCGGACACGCGACCTGGAGGAGCGGACGACGGTCGTAGAAGACATCGCCCTGACCGCCCTAGCGGCCGCGGGCGATTGGGCGGGGGTGGGCGACGCGGTGCAGAAGCTCGCGAAGGAGCTCGGGACCTCGCCCGACGACGTGCAGCGGGAGATCCGCAAGCGGCGTGGGGCGGGCTAGGCCTGCTTCGCCGCCTTCGCCTTGTCCTCGCACGCCTTGCAACGCGTGATCCCGCGAAACGAGCAGATGAGACAGATGAAGGTCCCGCAGTCCGCGCAGGGGTATCCCTCCGAGGCACGCTCTTCATTGCCGCAGTAGCGGCACACCATCGCATCGTGCTCCATCAGTTTCGGTTTCTCGGTCATGGTCGCCTCAGAGGTCGAGCCCGTACACCTTAATTTTATTGATCAGCGTCGCCCGCGAAATGCCGAGCTCCAGGGCGGCGCGGGTGCGGTTGCCGCCGTGGAACCTGAGGGTCTTCTCGATGTGCACCCGCTCCACGTCCGCGAGCGCCTGCGGCTGGTGGCGCTTGTCCCCGCCCCCGGCCTTGCGCAGGTCGGCCGGAAGATGCTCGACGCCGAGCTGCGCCGCGCCCCTGGCCAGGATCATCGCGCGCTCGACCACGTTGCGCATCTCGCGCACGTTGCCGGGCCAGGGCGCGGAGAGCAAGCGGTCCAGCGCCTCCGCGCTGCAGGCGCTGGGGCACCCGGGCATCTGCGGGGCGAAGTCGGCCAGGATGCGGGTCAGGAGCGCGAGCCGGTCGTCGCGCGACCGCTCGCGCACGGCGGGCAGGCGCAGCGGCATGACGCTCAAGCGGTAGTACAGATCCTCGCGGAACCGTCCGGCGTGCACGTCCGCCACGAGATCGCGATTGGTCGCCGCGACGAGGCGCACGTCCACCGTAATCTCGCGGCTCCCGCCCAGCCGTCGGAACGTCTTCGTCTCGAGCACGTGCAGCAGCTTGGGCTGCAGCTCGGACGCGAGATCACCGATTTCGTCGAGGAAGATGGTGCCGCGGTCGGCGAGCTCGAACAGGCCCTGGCGGCGGTCCTTGGCGTCGGTGAAGGCGCCCTTCTCGTGCCCGAACAGCTCCGACTCGAGGAACGTGGCCGAGAGGCCGCCGCAGTTCACCTCGACGAACGGACCGCTCGCGCGCGGCGAGAGATGATGGATGATGCGCGCCACCCAGCCCTTGCCCGTGCCGCTCTCGCCCGTGAGCAGCACCGTGGAGCGCTCGCTCGCCGCGAGCAGCTCGATCTGGCGTCCCAGCTCGCGCATCGCCGGCGACGCGCCCAGCGACTCGAGCCCCTCGTCCTCGTGCTCGCGCGCCCGCAGCATCGCGTTCTGGCGCACCAGGCGGATCTTCTCGGACACCCGCGCCGTGGCGGCCGCGAGGTGGTTCAGATCGACCGGCTTCGTGAGGAAGTGCTCGGCACCGAGCTGCATGGCCCGCACCGCCGTTTCGATGTCCCCCTGGCCCGTGAGCAAAATGACCGAGCCACCGTGCGAGCGGAGCCGCTCGAGCACCTCGAGCCCACCCACGTCGGGCAAATGCAGGTCGAGAATCACCACGTCGGGGCGGAGCCGGTCGAACGCGTCGAGCCCCGCCTGGGCGGTCGCCGCCCGGCCCACCTCGTAGCCGATGCGGTCGAAGTAATCGCCGACCGCGCGCAGCACATCGGCGTCGTCGTCGATCAGGAGCACGCTGTCAGGCATGACGCTTCCCGAGCGGCGCCGTGCGCGGATCCACGATCACCCGCAAGGCGTGCGGCAGCAGCCGGGCCTCGAACGGAGCGTTCCCCGCGGGCTCGCCGTCGAGCTGCATCGGCCGCGGCGGGCCCTCGAGCACGTCCACGCGCACCGTACGGCCGCGGCCGAACCACAGCCGCCGCGCGCCATTGCGCGGTCGCCGCAGCAGCTCGTAGAACGCGGCAAGGCTCTCCAGTGCACCGTCCGCCCGGAGCACCAGCACGTCGAGCCAGCCGTCGTCTGGGGCGACGTTGTCGCGCAGCCGCAGAAAGGGGGGCACCAGCTCGCCGCAGTTCGCCACCAGCACCATCGCCGCCGGCAGCTCGTGCGCCACGCCGTCTACCGTCACGCGATGGAGCGGGCTCGTGACGTCGGGGAGGGTGGCGAAGGCGTGCATCACATAGGCGGCCATCTTCCAGCGGCGCTTCTCGGCCGCCCCCGTGCGGGCCATGAGGCGGGCGTCGAACCCGGTGCCGCTGCACACCGCGAAGTAATGCATGCCGTCGGGGCGCTCCACGGTTCCCAAGTCGATCGCCGCCGTCTGGCCGGCGAGGATCACGCGCGCCGCCGCCGCCGCGTCTCGCGGTAGCCGCAGGTTCCCCGCCAGCAAGTTTCCCGTACCGCCCGGCACGAGGCCGAGCGGGATGCCGCCATTCACCGCCCCGGCGGCGATCTCCATCGCCGTGCCGTCCCCGCCGTAGCACACCAGGGCGTCGAACTCCTGGTCGGCCGCCTCGCGCGCGAAGCGGCGCGCATCCCCTGCCTGCGCCGTGGCGCGCACCTCCACGGTCCAGCCGCCGTGCCGCAGCGTGTCGCGGATCGCCGTCACCGCCCGCGCGTCGGTGCGCGCCGCCGCCGGGTTGGCGATGAGCAGGGCCCGGGTCATGGCTAGTAGCGCCGCTCCCAAAAGAGGTCCAGACCGAGCTGCCGCGCGGGCGCCTGCGTGCCGTAGGGATCGCACGTCTGCACGGGCTCGAAGCTCGCCTCGGTACGCCACTCCGGGCTGATGCGGAATTGCAGCGACAGTCCGAGCGTGTTGGTGACCCCCGCCTGCTGCTGCGCCTGGCACACCTCGGAGTTGAACCCGGCGTTCACCACGAGAAACGTCTTGGGGCCGAGTTGTCGCCCCACCGCGAGCTGCCAGCCCAGCAGCGCAGTGCCCTGTCCCCCGCCGCTGGGCCGGATCTCCACGTAGTCCACCGGCACGCCCCCGGACACGATCGTCTGCTCGATCTCGCCCGACAGCACCGAGAGCGCGCCCTGGAGGACGGCTCGCTGATCCGCGATCCCGCCCTGGTCGCCCCCCAGATCCACGGTCCGCTTGCCGAACAGGAGGTACGAGATCAGCTCCGTCTGCGACAAGTCCTGTTTCTCCGCCGCGAGGGTCACTTTCGGCACGAGCAGCGTACCGGTGATGTGCGCCACGACACTGATGTCTTCGGTAGTCTCGCCGGGCGTCGGCACGGGATGAACCAGATGCTTCGCCTCGATGTCGAGGGCCGCGTCCTGATCCGGGGTACCGAAGTACCGGACGGTTCCCTGCGACACGACGAACTCCCGCGAGACCGGGCCGACTTTGAGCCGATACGTGCCGCGCACGGCCTGCAACGTGCCGCTCACGAGATACAGGTTGCGCTGCTTGGTGAGTCGCACCGACCCGGCGAGCTGGATGTTGGCCTCGTTCGAGCGCAGCCAGACGTCGCTTCCCATCTCGAGCGCCAGATCGTCGATCCGCAGGCTGTCGAGGAAGACGTTCTGGAACTCCGGGCCGAGGCGTTGCTGCTCGATGAGCGAGGCGAGCGACGTGTCGGCGAGCTCGTCCAGGTTCACGATGCGTTTCTGCACGAGGTCTGCGAAATAGAGGACGCCCGACGTCACGTTGACCTGGCCGGTGAGCGCGGCGCCGAAGATGGGGCCCTGGAGTGTGAGCCGCCCGCTTGCCGTGATCGTCACGTTGTTCTTCAGGTCCAGGGCCTTGAACTGGTCGGCCGCGATCCGCAAATCGAGCACGGGATGCGTGAGCCGCTCGAGCCGCACGACGCCGGATACGTCGGCCCGGCCCCGCTCGCTCGACGCCGAGAGCGACTGGACGGCGATCGTGTCCCCCGAGAGCGCCAGTCGGCCGTTCAGGTTTTCGTAGCGGACGTTCAGAGTCGGAATCGTGGCAGCGGCGTCGGCGATCTGCAGCGCGCCGCGCAGCCGGGGGGCGTCCCAGGTCCCGGCGATCCCCAGGTCGGTCGAGAACACCCCGGTCACCTGGCGCACGGCCGGCGTGAGCGCTTCGAGCACCGAGAGATCCACGCTGTCCGCCGTGGCGCGTACCGACAGGGTGTCGGGGAGCTGACGATGCTCCACGCGCGTGAGGGCGAGGTCCAGCGGCAGAAATGCCTGCACGTCGAGGATCTGCTGCCCCGAGCGCCAGAGGTGCAGGGCGGTCCGCAGCCGGCGGTCGCGGTACTCGAAGGTGCCGTCGACGAACGGGGCGCGGAACTCGCCGAGCCGTCCGTTCGAGAGCGAGAACGCGCCGCTCGACACCGGATCGGCCCGGCTCCCCGAGAGGCCGGCGGTCGCGGTGACCGACCCGCCGACGCCCGCGGTGTCCCGCTCGAGCAGCGCATACACGCCCGCCAGCGGAAAACCCTCGAGCTGCAGGTGGGCGTCGGCCCGGCCGTGCGTGGGGAGGTCCCCCTCGAGTGCGAGCTTGCCCGACCCGTACACGCTGTGTAGCGCCAGGTGGCTCACGCGAGCGGCCGAATCGGTCACGCTGAGCTCCGCCGGCCGCTCGAGCACCCAGACGTCGCCCGGCAGCTGCACCGCCAGCGAGTCGAGACCCACGGCGAGTACACGCCCGCCCGCCGCGGTGGTGCGGCGGGCGAAGCGCCCGCCGGCGAGGAAGGCGCCCCCCCCGCCCATGCGGGAGCGCGCGAACCACGTGAGCGAGTCCAGCGTCCCGCGCCCCACCGCCGCCGCCCCCGAGAACCCCAGCGTGCCGTAGGCGAGGGAGTCGAGCGTCGCCTCCAGCGCGAACGCGGGCGTGGGGCCGGGGCGCCATTGGAGGCGCGCGCGGCCGGCGGGGAGCTGCCAGCCACGCCACGCCACCCGCTCCACGCTGGCGCGCACCTCGACGCCGAGCGAGTCGAGCGACCCCCCGAGCGTCGCGACCACGCGGGCCGAGCCCGCGAGCGGCCGGATCGGCTCGGGGTCGGGGTCGGGATCGGCGCGCGCCGCGGCGTTGCTCCCCGCGAGCCAGCTCACCAGGGAATCGATGGCGCTCAAGCTGTCGGCGTCGAAATCGAGCGCCAGCTGGCCGCTCGTGCCGCGCGTCCAGCCGAGCGATCCCGACCCGGTGGTGACGAGCCCGGGTTGCGCCAGGCGCAGCGAGTCGACGTACACCCGGCGGTCGGCGAGGCGCAGGCGCACGGCGCCCGAGTCGAGCCCCGCGCCGGCGAACAGCGACGGCCCGAGCAGCGCGGTGACGGCGCCGCTGGGCGCGACGCCGCTGTCACCCGTCAAGGCGCCGCGGACGGTGAGGCCGAGGCGCGAGGGCGGGGCGCCGGTGAGCCAGTGCGCGAGATCCAAGTCCCGCGTGGCCAGCTCGAACTCGCGCGCACCATAGTGCGGCAGATCGAGCATCAGCACGCCGTCGGCGCGCACGTCGCCTCCCTCTCCACCGGCGTACAGCTCGGCGTGGGTTTCGAGCGCGTCGAGCGGGCCCGTCAGCTTCAGCGGCCCCGACGCGGCTCCTCGCAACGGGAGCGTGGGAAAGCTGCCCCTGAGGCCGTCGAAGGAGAGCGAGTCGGCCGTCACGTCGGCGTAGATGCCGAGCACCCGGCCGCGCGTATCGAGGCGCACGGCGCCCGTGAAGTGGCTCGGCGGCCGCTCGCCGTCCCGATGCTCGAGGGTGCCGGTGAACTGCGCGTTCTTGAGCGGGCCCGCGAGGCTGCCGTTGGCCAGGAGCGTGCCGTGCAGTCGCACCGCCGGCGCCAGCCGGGCCAGTGTACCCAGATCGACGCTCGCCGCCTCCACGGCGAACGGCTGGAACCGGATGCCGTCGGCCGCCCTGAGGTTCACCTCGCCCTTGCCCCGCACCTGTGTCTGCGGCCACGCCGGTACGAGCGAGTCGCGGAACGACCAGTCAGTTTCCAGAGCGAGGGCGGTGAGCGGTCCCGTGGCGATGGTGCGCCCGGTGAGCCGTCCGGCAAAGGGCAGGGTGTCGAGAAACGGCCGGGCGAATTCGAGGTCGAAGTCGCGGGCGTCCAGGTCGGCGTCGCGCAGCGCGACGAGCCCCGAGTCCGCGACGCTCAAGGCGGTCAGCCGGCCGGCGACCGTGCCCCCCGCAAACGCCAAGCGCAGCGAATCCAACCCTACCTCCAAGACCCGACTCCCGTGGGAGCGCAGCCGCACGTCTCCCGAGAGCACTCCGGTGGCGGGCGGGCCGGTGAAGCGGCGATCAATGAACGGGAAATCGCCGAGCGTCGCCGAGTCGGCACGCAGCCGGAGATCGAACAGCAGGGGGCCGTGCGGCCAGCGGACGGCGCCATGGGCGTCCCGCAGCGCGGACGCGGGCAGCTGCACGCGGGCGAGGCGCACCTCCATCGAGTCGCCGATCACGCGGAGCCGGCCCGCGACGTCGACGAGGCGCACCGCGGGGTCGGTGCTCTCGAACGCGAGCCGCGACACGTCGATGCGGATGCCGCGCTCGCGCGGCGAGGAGACCTGCAGGGCCGCGAGGTGCGCGTCCAGATGCTCGAAGCGCCGCACGCGCAGCCGCCCGTTCGGGCCGCCACCGGCGATCTCGAGCGCCGAATCGCCGGGCTCGGCGTGGCGCGCCTGCAGTCGCAGCGTTACGCTGCCGTCCGTGACGCGCACGTTCCGGAGCAGGATCAGCGCCGCCGGCCCGTGCTTGCCCGTGTCCGGCCCGCCCAAACGCAACAGCTCCTCGATGTTCAGCCGCCCGCTCGGGTGCTGTACGATGTTGATCACGGGTCGGCGCAGATCGAACTCGAACAGCACCACCCGCCCCGCGGCGAAATCGAACGGGTTGTAGCTCACGTCGACCCGCGGCAGCCAGGCGACCAGTGTCGAGTCGGCGTCGAACAACCGGACCTGGGAGAGGGTGAGGCCGGTGAGCAGCGAGCCTCCGACGTCGCCGATCTCGATGGTGCCCGTGAACACCTGGTGCAGGGCCCCCGCCGTCACGCGCGTGAGCAGTGCGCGTCCCGCGTCCGTACCCACGAGCGACGCGAGTGCCCCCAGGAAGCAGGCGAGCAGCCCCGCGAGCATCCACAATGCCACGCCGAGCGAGCGCCGGACCATCAGAACGCCTGTCCCACCGCGAACTGCACCACGACGCGGCGCCAGAACCCGGGCGGCAGGCCGGGATCGTGCGTCTTCCCGGTTGCCCGGATGCTCTTGTCGCTCTTGTTCAGGAAATACACCTGTCCGGGCTCCGGCGGGTAGCCGTTGTAGGCGGCGTCCAGTCGCACCGGCCCGAGCGGCGTGACGAACCGCAAGCCCACCCCGGGCGTGACGCGCAGTCCACTGACCGTGCTCAGCGTGTCTCCCCGCTCCCACACCTGCCCCGCGTCCACGAACAAGCCGAGTCGCACGCGATCCGGAAAGATCGGCGTAGGAACGCGCAGCTCCAGGTTGGCGGTGAACACGGTGTTGCCGCCGGTCGGGGACGCTTTGATGTCCCCATAGGTCGTGTCGGCCCCGCTCACTTGGAGAATCGTGTCGGCGACGTACACCCGGGGCCCCAGCTCGTTGCGGGCGTACCCGCGCACCGAATTCGGCCCCCCGGCGTAGAACCGCTGGTCCGGCGGCACGAACTGCGTACTCTGCCCCAGGAGCGTGATGCGTTGCGGCAGGATCGTGCCGCCCCGGATCCGCCACGCCAACACGCTCCGGCGCGACACCGGATAGTACCGCGAGAGCTCGAGCTCACCGCGGTTGAACTCGTACAACGTGTCGGAGAGCACCAAGCGCGACGCGTGGACCAGCGTCATCTGAATCAGGCTCCCCGCGGAGGGGTCGAGCACCGAGTTCACGCGACCGCGGACGCCCGAGATCGTGACGGCGCCGAAGCGCCGGCGGTTGGCGAGAAACGACTGATCGGCCTGGTTGCACGCGAGAAACTCCTTGCAGTACCGCACCGGGTCCGCCGTCGTGCGCCCCACCGCGTAGCTGTAGGCGACGGTGAGGGGAATCTCGCGCCGGGCGTTGAACGTGACCCCCACGTTCACACCGATATCCTGCCGCGTGTACGCCCTGAACTCCGAGCGCCGCTCCGCGAACAGAGCGAGGCTCGCCGTGTGGCGCGGCGACAGGAACGCCGGCTGCCGCAGGGCGAGCGTGGCGTTGTAATTGGCGGTATCGGATGTCGGATCGTTTTGCAGGAAGCGGCACACGTTGTCCCGGAACCCGGCGTCCGCCGGGAAGCCCACGCCCAGCTTCGAGACCTGGCCGCTCAAGTCGAGCGAGCGCGCGCCGCCCAGGAAATCGTAGGCCGTCCAGCCGCTCTGCGCCCGGAAACAGTCGAGCGAGCCGTACCCCGCCCCGATCCGGATGCGGCGCAGCGGCGCCTCGGCGACACGGACCATCACCCGCACGGTCGAGTCGCCGCCGGACCGCGGCAGCGTGTCGGCCAGTACCACGTTGACCGAGCGGAACATCCCGAGGCCGTACAGGTCCCGCTGTGTCACATACAGCTGATCCTGCCGAAACCAGTCTCCCGGCCGCACCGAGAGCATCCGCCGCACGCTGCCCGTGTCGACGTGACCGGCACCCGTGATGATCACCTCGCCCACCCGCATGCGCCGCCCCGTGACACCCTCGAGCCCAGCCACCGCCCGGAGCGCCGCGGCATCCACGTCGTAGCTCCGCAACACGTCGGCGTAGGGGTACCCGCGGTTCTTGAGCCGGCCCACGATCGTGTCGGCGGACGCCTGGAACAGCGCCCGGTTGAACGGGTCCCCGACCTGCAGCGGCAACGCGCGTTTCACGGCCGGGACGTCGAGGATCGAGTCGACCCCCAACACGTCGAGCCTGGTGAGGCGCACCGGGTCGCCCTCGTAGATCCGGAACTTCACGTATACGTCTCTCGCCTCGCGGCGCACCACCGTGTCGATCACCGCGTTCATGTACCCGCTCTGGCGGTACAGCAGCAGCAGGCGCACCACGTCGCGACGGAACTCGAGCTCGTTGAAGGGCCGCTTTTCCCCGAGGCCGAGCCAGCGAAGGAAGGGGCTGGTCGCGAACGTGCTCGAATTGGTGGTCGCGATCGCGGCACTCAGCGTATAGTGGTCGATCGCGTGATTGCCCTCGAAGGAAAGCCCACGGACTACCCGCTGCGGCTCCTGCTGCGCGGCGAGGCGAGCCGCCGCGAATACGGCGACGACGAGGACCGGAAGAGACGCACGCAATTGACGCGGTCGGGCTGCCTCCCTATGTTGGCTCGCTCCCGCCACACTGTCAACCTTTTCGACACTCGACCCCATGCGCGCGCGCTGCATCCTCCTCCACACCGCCCTCGTTGCGGCCGTCGCATGCAGTCGCGCGGCGGCCGGGCGCGCCGGGCTGGTCTACTACGAGTCGTACGACCCGCGCTCGCTCGATCCGGCGCTCTCGACCGACGTGCCCACCGGCGAGATGGTGACGCTCGCCTACGACCGGTTGACCCAGTTCGACCCCGACGGCCGGCTCGAGCCGGCGCTGGCCGATCGCTGGACCGCGTCGCGCGACGGTCGACGCTACGTGTTTCACCTGCGAGCGGGTGTCAAGTTCCACAACGGGACGCCGCTCACCCCCGCGGCGGTGCGCGTGAGCTTTTTGCGGGTGCTGGCCCCGGGGACCAAAGGCGGTCGCCCCTGGCCGCTCTATCCGATCGCCGGGGCGGAGGCGTACGCGACGGGGCGCGCCGGGGACGTCACGGGCATGACGCTCGTGGGCGACTCGGGGCTCGCCTTCACGCTCACCGAGCCGCTCGCCATTTTTCCCAAGTTTCTCGCCATGCCGGTGGCGAGTGTGGTGCCCCCGCCCCCGGCGGACCCGGCGGAGCGACCGATCGGCACGGGCCCGTGGCGGTTCGTGGCGTGGCAGCACGACGATGCGCTCACGTTCGCGCGCAACCCCGATTACTGGGGCGGCGCCCCGCTCACGGACACGCTGATCGTGCGTATCATCCCCGAGCCGCTCACCCGGGCCGCCGAGTTCGAGGCGGGCCGGCTGAGCGTGATCGAAGTGCCCTTCGGCGAGACGGCGCGGTGGCGCGCGCAGCACCCTCACTGGTTGGTGGAGAAGCCGGCGCTGCGCGCGGTATACGTCGCGCTCAACAACCGGCGCGGGCCGCTCTCCGACGTGCGGGTGCGTCGGGCCATCAACCAGGCGGTGAACGTTCCGGAGATCCTGGCCACGGTGTACGGCGGGCGCGGCATCCGGGCACGCGGGGCGATCCCGCCGGCGCTGGCCGGGAGCGACACCACGCGGCCCGCGTACGACTACGATCCGGCCGCGGCGCGGCGGCTGCTCGCCCAGGCCGGCTACGCCACGGGTATCGACTTGCAGCTGTGGCGAACGGCGGCCAATGTCGAGTTGTCGCGCGCGGCGCAGGCGATCCAGTCTCAGCTCGCCGGCGTGGGAGTGCGGGTGGAGCTGGTCGAGCGCGACGCCTCGAGCCAACGCGAGGCCGCCCGCAAGGGTCAGGCCGACATGGTGATCCTCGACTGGTGGGCGGACTATCCCGACGCCGACAACTTCCTCTATCCCCTCTTCAATTCCGGCAGTTTCGGGCCGGGCGGCAACTATGCGTTCTACGCGGACGCGGTGACGGACTCGCTGATCCTCGCCGCTCGTCGCACGGTGGACGAGGCCGCCCGCACGGCGCTGTACCGGCGGATCGACGACCGCGTGTACGCCGCGGCGCCGTGGCTCTACCTCTGGTTCCCCAAGGACCTGTGGGCCCACCGGCCCGAGCTGAGCGGCTGGGACCTGCCGGTCATCTTCAACGGACAGCGCTGGACTCACGCGCGTCTCGGGGACCGGTGATGCGACTGGTGGGGCGCCGCCTCCTCATGACGCTGCCGACGCTGTTCGGGGTGCTGGTGGTCGCCTTTCTGCTGCTGAACGTCGCACCGGGCGACCCCGTCGCCGCGATGGTGGGCGAGCGCGCCGACTCGGCCACGATCGCGCGGCTGCGGGCCGAGCTGCACCTCGACGATCCGCTCCCGGCTCAGTTCGGGCACTATCTCTGGGGCGTGCTGCACGGCGACTTCGGGCGCTCCTACATCACGCAGCGACCGATCACCCGGGACCTGGAGGAGCGCTTCCCCAAAACGGTCCAGCTCGCCTTGGCCGCGATGCTCCTCGCCGCGCTGTGCGGCATCACGTTGGGAGCGGTGTCGGCGGTGCAGCCGGGGGGCGCGGTCGACCGGCTCGCCATGCTGGTGTCGTATGTGGGAGTGTCGTTCCCCGTGTACTGGGTGGGGCTCCTCCTGATCCTCGTGTTCGCCCTGGGACTCCACTGGCTGCCCCCGTCCGGCTCGGGCGGCCTCGCGTATCTCGTCTTGCCGGCGCTCACGCTCGGGATGCGCTCGATCGCATTCCTGTCGCGCATCACGCGCGCGGCCATGCTCGACGTGCTGTCGAGCGATTTCGTGCGCACGGCGCGGGCGAAGGGTCTGAGCGAGGCGGCCGTGGTGCTGCGTCACGGGCTCCGCAACGCGCTGATCCCGGTGATCACCGTGTTGGGTCTCGACACGGGGAGCTATTTGACCGGCAGCATTCTCACCGAGACGATCTTCGGCTGGCCGGGTCTGGGGCGCTACGTGCTGACCGCGATCGAGAAGCGCGACCTGCCCGCGATCCAGGGAAGTATTCTGTTCATGTCCATCGTGTTCGTGCTGGTCAACCTGGTGACGGATCTCCTCTATGCGAAAGCTGATCCTCGCATCGCTTACGATTAGCTCGGGCCTGGCGGCGCAGTCGTCCCCCGCGCCTCCCTCCGCCGCGCGACCGCGCACCGCGGCGTTGCGCGGCTCTCTGGAGCACCGGCTGGCGCAGCTGATCGACGCCCCGCCGTTCGACCGCGCCACGTGGGGGCTCTACGTCGTCGACGATCGCGGCCGCGTCCTGTATCGACGCAACGCCGATCACTTCTCCGTGCCGGCGAGCAACACGAAGCTCGTGGTCACCGCGGCCGCGGCGGTGCTGCTGCCGGTGGATTACCGCGTGACCACCAGCCTGTACGTGAACGGGCGGGTGGACAGCGGCGTGCTGTACGGTGACCTGATCTTCTACGGGCGGGGCGATCCCACCTGGTCCGAGCGGTGCTTCTCCGTCGACACGCTCGCGCCCGGGGCGTGTGATTCGGCGTTCACCGCCGTCGACGCCATCGCCGACTCCGTGCGCGGCCGCGGCATCCGGCGCATCACGGGGAAACTGGTGGGCGACGGATCGTATTTCGAGCCGACCCTGATTCACTACAGCTGGAATGCGTGGGACCTGACGTGGTGGTACGCGGCGCCGGTGTCCGGCCTCGGGTTCCACGACAACAGCGTGGACTTCCACATCGCGCCCGGGCCGGGCGTGGACGCGCCCCCCGTGATCACCTGGTCGCCCGACCTGGGGCTCATCACGTTCGAAAACCGCGCCCGCACCGTAGCCGCGGACTCGACGTCGACCATCGGAGACAACTTCTTCCGCAGCGGCGGGGGGTGGGGCATCCGGGCCGAGGGAACGGTCGCGCTCGGCAGGAAGCCCGGGGTGGAGAGCGTCGCGGTCCCGGACCCGAATCTCTACGCCGCGCGGGCCCTGGCGACGTCGCTCGGGCGCAAGGGCGTCGCGGTGGCGGGCGGCGCGATCAGCACCACGGATTCACTCGCCTATCGGGCCGCCCGCTGCTGCGGCTCCCCGCTCGTCGAATACCGCGGGCGACCGCTGCCCGACGTCCTCTTCCCGATCCTCAACACCAGCCAGAACTGGTTCGCGGAGATGCTGCTCAAGGTGCTGGGTCGCGAAATCAAGGGAGAGGGCAGCTGGGCGGCGGGGCTCGACGTGGAGCGCCGTTTCCTGATCGATTCGGTGAAGATCGACTCGACCGCGTTCGCACTGGAGGACGGGTCGGGGCTGGCGGCCGGCAACCTGGTCACCCCGCACGCGTTCGCGCAGCTCCTCGCCTACATGCATCGCCATCCCAAGGGAGCGGCGTTCGTCGCCGCGCTGCCGCACGCGGGACAACCGGGCTCGCTCCTCAAGCGCTTCGTCGGCACGCCCCTGGAAGGCCGCGTGATCGCCAAGACCGGCAGCATCGACCGCGTCAACAGCCTGTCGGGCTACATCGAGCAGCCCAACGGCCGGACCGTCACGTTCAGCGTCCAGGCGAACGGGCACGCGGTGCCGTATCAGCAGATGCTCAACCAGATTGACTCGGTGGTGGTACAGATAGGGCGGTAGAAGACGGTAGAGGACCATGCCACTACCGTCAGTCTTCCGTCTGCCCAAACAGCGCCATGTTCGAGGAGTGCCCCGGCTCGACCTTCACCGCGGGATTGATGAAGTGCACCGCGTGGTTGACGGCGATCGCCGCCTCGGCGGCGCCGGTCGCAATCAGCTTGAGCTTGCCCGGATAGGTGGTGATGTCCCCGGCCGCGAACACACCCGGCAGGTTGGTCGCCATGGTCTGCGAGACCTTGATCTCGCCCTTCTCGATGTCGAGCCCCCACTGCGCGATGGCGCCGAGTGAGGAGATGAAGCCGAGTTGCGGAATCACGCTGTCGACCGCCAGGCGTTCCTCGACCTTGGTCTTGCTGTTATAGATGGTCACGGCATCGATCACGTCCTCGCCGTGGATCATCTTCAGCTCCCAGAACGTACGGAGCTCCATTTTGCCCGCCGCGCACAGCTCCTGCACCTGACGTACCGTCGCGGCGTGCGCGCGGAAGCCGTCGCGGCGGTGGATCATCACGATGGACCGCGCGATCCCCTGGAGGTTCACGGCCCAGTCGAACGCCGAATCACCGCCCCCGACCAGCAGGACGCGCTTGCCGCTGAACACCTTCGGATCCAGGACGCGATCGTGCAGCCCTTTCCCGTACCAGCGGTCCACGTCCTTGAGCGGCAGCTTGCGGGGGGTGAACGCGCCGATCCCCCCCGCGATCAGCACCGTGCGCGACGGGTACTCGTCCTTCTCCGTCACCACCGTGAAGGCCGGCTTCCCGTTCTCTGAGTCGCGCTTCAGGCCCATCACGTTCTCGCCGAGATGGACCGGCTGCTTGAACTGCAGCGCCTGCTCGGCCATGCCCTTCACGAGGTCTTTGGCGAGGACCTTCGGGAAGCCGGCCACGTCGAAGATGTATTTCTCGGGATAGAGCGCGGTGAGCTGCCCGCCCACCTGGTCGAGGTTGTCGATGAGGCGGCAGGATGCCCCGCGCATGCCGGCGTAAAACGCGCCGAACAACCCCGTCGGGCCGGCGCCGATTATCGTGATATCTTTGACGTCCTGCATGGGCTTTCAATCGTAACGGAAGCCCGGGAGAGAAGGGAGAGGGGCGCGGTTGAAGATCTACACCAAGACCGGCGACGGCGGGGAAACGGGCCTGTTTGGTGGAGGGCGGACGCCCAAAGACAGTCTCCGGGTCGCGGCGTACGGTGAGGTGGATGAGTTGAACGCGGCGCTCGGGCTGGCACGCACACTCGATCCCGCAGAGTTCGCCGATTCGCTGCTCCAGACTATCCAGCGCGACCTGTTCACCGTCGGGGCCGAGCTCGCGACGCCCGATCCGGACAAGCTGCACAAAGCGCTCTCGCGGAGCGGTGCGGCCATCGGCGAATCGGACATCGCGGCGCTCGAGGATGTCATTGACGGTCACGAATCGCGGCTCGAGCCGCTCAAGAACTTCATCCTGCCGGGCGGAGCGCCCAAGGCCGCGGCCCTGCACCTGGGGCGGACGGTGTGTCGTCGGGCCGAGCGCGCCGTCGTCGCCCTGGCGCGCCACGAGCAGATCAATCCCGCGATCCTGCGGTATCTGAACCGCCTGTCGGATCTCCTGTTCGTCCTGGCGCGCGCCGCCAACGCACACGCCGGGCGCCCCGACGTCAAGTGGTGACGATCCGCGTCGCGATCGCAGAGCCGCGCAACACCTCGTACGACATCCTGATCGGCCGCGGCCTGCTGGCGGATCTGCCCGCCTTGGTGAACGCCCCGTGCCCCGCGGCCCGCTACGCCGTGATCACCGACTCGCACGTCGCGACGCTGTACGGCAAGAAGCTCGTGGCACGATGCCACGACGCCACGTTGCACGCGGAGTTGTTCGAGTTTCCCGCAGGGGAAGCGAACAAGACGCGGGAAACGTGGGCGTCCCTCTCGGATCGGCTGCTCCAGCGTCAGTTCGGTCGCGACTGCGGGGTCATCGCGCTGGGCGGCGGCGTCGTGGGCGACGTGGCGGGGTTCGTCGCGGCCACCTACCTGCGGGGCGTTCCCTACGTGCAGGTACCGACGACGCTGCTCGCGATGATCGACTCGTCGATCGGCGGCAAGACGGGTGTCGACGTCCCCGCCGGCAAGAACCTGCTGGGTGCCTTTCACCAACCCCGGCTCGTCCTGGCCGACCTGGGCCTGCTCGGCACCCTGCCGGCGCCGCAGCTCGCCGCGGGGGTCGCCGAAGCGGTCAAGCACGCCGCGATCGCCGACGCCGACTACTTCGCATTCCTGGAGCGCGAGCACGACGCCGTGACGACCGGGCAACCCGACGCCCTCGAGCAGCTGGTGCGGCGCTCCGTGGAAATCAAGGCGGGCGTGGTCGCCGCGGACGAGCGTGAGACCGGTCGTCGCGCCATCCTCAACTTCGGTCACACCGTGGCGCACGCGGTCGAGGCTACCGTCAAGTTCGCCGTGCTGCACGGAGCGGCCGTGGCGATCGGCATGGCGTACGAAGCGCGGCTCGCCGAGGTGCTCGGGATCGCCGCAGCGGGAACCGCCGATCGGATTCGCAAGCTGCTGGAGCGCTACGGTCTCCCGGTCGAGCTCCCCAAGAGCGCGCCCGCGGACGCCCTGCTCGCCACGATGCAGCTCGACAAGAAGGCACGCGCCGGAACGGTGCGGTTCGCGCTACCGGAGGCGGTGGGGCGCATGCACGCCGACGGCAGCAGCTGGACGATGACCGCACCGGAGCGGGTGGTGCGCGAGGTGCTGGCAGGGCGGTAGTCGCGGGTTGAGACTAATTACAAGTGCGTCAACAACTTCCCACATTACTCTCCACCTCTCCACATGGCGCACGGTCCAGCGTCAACGCGGCATCAACACGTATTTTTCCACATGCTATGTGGATAGTGGACAAATGGGACAGTCGTGCGACGCTCTAACAATTTGTGATGTGGAAAAATGGGTAGATTTGCACCATTCGCGGGCAACTCCTATATTGGGCGCCGTTTAAAGAGTTATCCACTGGCTCAACATAAGTCTTCACCGTCGGAGCCCTAGCATGGAGCGATCCAACGGAGGCAAGGCCAAGGCGTTTTTTCGTGCCAATCCTTCCGGCGCCTTCGACCAGTACCTGCAGGACATTCAGAAGCTCCCCCTCATCAAAGAGCCCGCTGAAGAACGCAGACTCGCGCGACGGGTGCAGCGGGGCGATGAAAAAGCCGCCGAGCGGCTCGTCACCGCCAACCTCCGCTTCGTCATTTCCTACGTCAAGAAATATCAGGGTCACGGTCTCGACCTGTCCGAGCTGGTGGCGATCGGGAACGAAGGGCTCCTCAAGGCGGTCAAGAAATTCGATCCGGATCAAGGCGTGAAGTTCATCTCGTATGCGGTGTGGTGGGTGCGGCAGGCGGTGTTGAAGGCACTCGCCGAGCAGACCCGCAGCGTGCGCATTCCGCTGAATCAGAACTCGCAGCTGATCCGCATGAGCCGCACCGAGACCTATCTGTCCCAGGAGCTCGGGCGCGAGCCGACCGACGACGAGATCGCGATGGCGCTCCAGGACACCGTCGAGAACGTCCGCACCGCGCGTCGCATGACGGCGGCGGAGCTGTCGCTCGACGCTCCGGTGGACCGGAGCGACAAGGACGCGGCTACTCTGGGCGAGCGCTTCGCCGGCCAGGAAGGCGGCGAGATCGAGGAGAAGACCGACGGCAAGCTGATGCGCGAGTTCATCGACCGCATCTTCCAGAAGTACTTGACGCCCCGCGAGCGCAAGATTCTCTATCTCTATTACGGCCTCGAAGAGGGCAGCGAGGCCATGACCCTCGAGAAGATCGGGGCGCTGATGGGTGTGACGCGGGAGCGCATCAGACAGATACGAGAGCGCGCGTTCGAGAAGCTGCGGGAGTCGCCGGACGGACGGGCCCTCAGGGGGTTCTGGAGAGCGGCATAGAGCAGACGCCGAGACGCTCAGACGCCTAGCGGGATGTCGTGATAAGGGGCCAGGAAGACGGATTCCTGGCCCCTCTCTGCTACGCACCGCTGGGCGTCTCGGCGTCTGGGCGTCTGCCGGTATACTATTTACCCATGGCACGGGACCTCGCGCCGTTAGTCGACACCCTCGCCGAGATCGTCGGACCGCGCCACGTGCGGACGGCGCTGCCGGAGCGCGTGACGTACGCGAAGGACGGGCTGCCCACGCACCGGCGCGTGCCCGGCGTGGTCGTGCTCCCGGGGAGTCGGGACGAGGTGATCGCGGTCGTGCGGCTGCTCGGCGCGCTCGGCATGCCGTTCGTGCCACGTGGCGCGGGCACCGGCCTCTCGGGGGGCGCGCTGGCCGACGGCGACGCGGTGCTGATCGTGCTGACCCGGCTGAACCGCATCCTCAAGATCGACGCCCGCAACAGGCTGGCCGTGGTCGAGCCCGGCGTCGTCAACGTCCGTCTCTCCGTCGCCGCCGCACCGCACGGACTGCAGTATACGCCCGATCCCTCGAGTCAGACCGCGTGTACGATCGGCGGCAACGTGGCCGAAAACGCGGGCGGCCCGCACTGCCTCAAGTACGGGGTGACGGCGACACATGTGCTCGCGCTGGAAGTGGCGCTGGCGGACGGACGCGTCGTAGAGCTGGGCAGCCCCGGCGGCGAGCCGTGGGGCCCCGACCTGGTCGGCCTGTTCGTCGGCTCGGAGGGCAACTTCGGCGTGGCGACGCGCATCACCGTGCGGCTGTTGCCCGTCGCGCGGGCGGTTCGCACCTTGCTCGCCGACTTCACCTCATTGCGTACCGCCGGTGAGGCCGTGTCCGCCGTGATCGCCAGCGGGATCGTGCCCGCCGCGCTCGAGATGATGGATCAGTCGTGCATCCAGGCAGTGGAGGACTCGGTGTACGCGGCCGGTTACCCGCGCGATGCCGCGGCGGTGCTGCTCGCCGAGCTCGACGGCGCGCACGAGGCGGCGGTCGCGGCGGACGCCGAGACGATCCAAGCCGTGCTGCGCGCGCACGGGGCGCGGTCGGTGCTCGTGGCCGCGGACGCGCAACAGCGCGAGAAGCTGTGGCTCGGCCGCAAGAAAGCCTTCGGCGCCATGGGCCGGCTGTCGCGCGACCTGGTGGTCCAGGACGCCGTCGTTCCCCGCTCCACGCTCCCCGACGTGCTGGAAACGATCGCCCGGATCGCCGCCGAGTACGGGCTCACGGTCAGCAATGTGTTCCACGCGGGCGACGGCAACCTGCACCCCAACATTTCGTTCGACGGCCGCACGCCGGGCCTGCGCGAGCGGGTGGAAGCGGCCAGCGCGGAAATCATGGCCACGTGCATCGCCGCCGGCGGGACCATCACGGGAGAGCACGGCATCGGGCTCGACAAGCTCCGCTACATGCCGCTCCTGTTCGACGGCGATTCGCTCGCCGCCATGCGCGCGGTGCGCCACGTGTGGGACCCGGAGGAGCGGGTGAACCCGGGGAAGGTGGTTCCGGTGCACGCGTGTCGGGAATGGAGTGGATTGCGGATGGGGCGAGCGCCGAACCCTGGGGCTCAATCCGCAATCCGCAATCCACAATCCGCAATCGATCGGAAGGCAACCGCTCGATGAGTCTCTTGGATCGCGTCCGCGCCCTGCTGGGCGATGAAGCCGTCGAGGTCGCGGCGACGCCCGACGGCGTGCCGCGCGTCGCGCCCGCCTCCCCCGATGCCGTGGCGCTGCTGCTCGGCACCGCCCGCGAGGAGGGGTGGCGAGTGCGCATCGAGGGCGCCGGAACGTGGCTGCCCGCCGACGCGCCCGCCGACCTGGCCCTCACCACGCGCCGACTCGACAAAATCCCCGCGATCGAGCCCCAGGATCTGTCCGCGACCGCCGAGGCGGGGATCGGGTGCGACCTGCTGCGCCAACAGCTCGCCGACCGGGGCACCTGGCTCGCGCTCGACCCCCCGGGACTCGCGGGCCGCACCCTGGGCTCGATCATCGCGACGGCGACGGCGGGGCCCCTGCGCCAGGGATTCGGGCCGGTCCGCGATCACCTGCTCGGCGTCACCTTCGTCACCGGCGACGGCCGCTTGGTGCACAGCGGCGGCCGGGTGGTGAAGAACGTCGCGGGGTACGATCTCACCCGGCTCGAGGCGGGCGCGTTCGGTGCGTTCGGGGTGATCGTGCTGATCCACCTGCGGCTGCGCGCCCTGCCCCGCGCCGACCAGACGCTCGCGCTCGAGGGGTCGCGCGAGGACCTGACGCAGGTGGCCGAAGACATCGCCGCCGCCGGCATCCAACCGGCGGCGCACGAGCTCATGTCGCCCGCGTTGGCGCGGCGCGAGCGCTGGCTGCTCGCGGTGCGGTTCGCGGGCTCGGCGGCCCTCGTCGCGGCGGAGGAAGCCGGGCTGCGCGCGGCCACGGGCGGACGGTTCGCGCCGCTCCGGGCCGACGAGGGCCACAGCCTGTGGATGCGCGCCGCCGAGAGTTTCGCCACCCGGCCCGTGGCGTTCCGCGTCGGCGGCCTCCCCGACTCGAGCGACGAGCTGCTCGATCTGCTGCAGCACCAGGTCGGGGACGAGTGGATCTCGGCGAGCCCCGCGATCGGGGCGATCCGCTGGGGCGGCGAGGCCACCATCGACCGGCTCAAGCGCCTGCGCCGCACCCTCGCCGGCCTCGAGGTGCCGCTCACCCTGGAGCGCGCCCCCTGGCCCGTACGCTCCGCCGTCGGCCACTTCGGCGCCTACCGCGAGGGGGTGGGACCGCTCGTCGCCGGGCTGCGGCGGACCTTCGATCCGGGCGAGGCGTTCGTCGTGGCGGCCGAAGGAGCTGAATGACGGATCGCGGGGGGTTCGCCGCACTAGACCCCTGCGTGCACTGCGGCTTTTGTCTTCAGGCATGCCCCACCTTTCTCGCGACGGGCGACGAGGCCGACAGCCCGCGCGGCCGCATCGAGCTGATGCGCGCGATCGAGGCCGGCGAGCTCGCCCCGGACGATCCCGCCCTCGCGCTCCACCTCGACCGCTGCCTCGGCTGCCGGGGCTGCGAGCCGGTGTGTCCCTCGGGTGTGGGCTACGGCCGCGGGCTCGCGGCGGCCCGCGCGTTGATCACGAGCCGCCGCGGCGTGCCGCCGCTGGCGCGCGCCGCGCTCGCGGCGCTCACGGGCGCGGGCGTGTCGCGGGTGGTGTACGCCCTGACGCGGGCGCTGCGAGCGACGGGAATCCCCCGCTGGCTCGCGGGCTGGGGGCGCGTGCGATTCGCGATGGGGATGCTCGCGGCGACGCGGCCGGCGAAGGGCGGGGGAGGTCGGAGGAGGTTAGGGGAGGTTGGAGGAGGTGCGTCGCGGAGCAACCTCCCCCCACCTCCACCAACCTCCCCCGTCTTGCTTTTTCGTGGGTGCGTCATGGAGGGCCTCTTTTCCCACGTGCACGACGCCACGATCCGCACGCTCGAGGTGAACGGGTATGCGGTGCGCGAGGTCCCGGACCAGGTGTGCTGCGGCGCGCTGCACGAGCACGCGGGGCTCGAGAGCGACGCCCGCCGCCTCGCCCGGCTGAACGTCGCCGCCTTCGGAGACGGGGACGAGCCGATCGTCGTAAACAGCGCGGGATGCGGAGCGATGCTCAAGGAATACGGCCACCTGCTCCACCCGGACGCTGGCGGGTTCGCCTCCCGGGTGAAAGACGTCACCGAGCTGCTCGCCGCGCGGGGGCCGCGGCCGGGCGCACCCGTCGACGCCACCGTCGCCTACGATCCCCCCTGCCACCTGCTGCACGCGCAGCGCATCGCCGAGCCGCCCGAGACGGTGCTGCGGGCCATTCCGGTCCTGCGTCTCGTCAAGACGCCGGACGCCGCGCAGTGCTGTGGCAGCGCGGGGCTGTTCACGCTGATCGAGCCCGCGATGTCTCGCGCGGTGCTGGCGCCCAAGCTCGAGACGCTCGCCGAGGCGAGGCCGCAGGTGGTCGCGACCGGCAATCCCGGGTGTCTGATGCAACTCGGTGCCGGGCTCGCGGCGGCCGGCATTCCCGCCGTGGCGCGCCATCCCGTGGAGCTGCTCGACGAGTCGTACGCAGCTGCAGGGTATTATGCTTGAAGGACGATGACGGAAGCACTGCTGTTCGACTACAACGGCGTGATCACGGATGATGAAGAGCAGCACCGGGCGACGTTCGCCGAACTGCTCGCCGAGGCGGGGATCGCGCTCACGCGCGACCAGTACTACGCCGACTATCTGGGGTGCGACGATCGAACCTCGTTCGTGCACGCGTTCCGTCGGGCCGGCAAGCCGCTCGACCCTGGCGCGCTCGAAACGCTCGTCGCCCGGAAATCGCAGGCCTACGCGCGACTGACCGGGACCGCCCCCGCGCTGGTGGCGGGGGCGGCGGCGTTCGTGCGCGCGGCGAGCAGCCGGTTTCGAATGGGCCTCGTGTCGGGAGCGCAGCGGCGCGAAATCGAGCCGGCGCTCGCCCGCGCGGGCCTGGCGGACTGCTTCGAGGTCATCGTCGCCGGCGAGGACGTTGCCCGTTGCAAGCCGGACCCCGGCGGCTACCTGGCCGCCCGCGCGGCCCTGGCCCGGGGCGGGCCGCTCGAGGCCCGCCGTTGCGTGGTCATCGAAGATTCGCTCGCCGGCCTCTCCGCCGCGCGCGCAGCCGGGATGCGCTGCGTGATGCTCACCACCAGTCACCCGGCGCCCGCGCTCGCCGCCGCCGATCTGGTCTGGACCTCGTTCGCCGGGCATGACCCGGCGGAGCTGGCCGCGCTGGGGGACGGGTGACCGGACCGGCCGCGCCCCCCCCGCCCCCCGTCGCCCGACTCGAGCCCGGCAGCGTGTCGCCCGCGCTCGTCACGGCGCTCTACACCGGCGCCGTGTTGTCGCGCGCCGACGCCGCACTGCTCACGCTCACGGGCCCCGGAGCCGTGACGTGCGCCCAGGGGCTGCTCACCAATGACCTCGAGCAGGCGGGGGACGGCGCGTTCGTGTATGGCGCCCTACTCACGCCGAAAGGGATGATCGTCGTGGATGCCTGGGCGGCGCGACTGGGCGCCACGGTCGGCTTCACGGTGCCCGGGGACGGGCGCGATCGCGCGCTGGCGATCTTCACCCGCTCCGTACCTCCCCGCTTGGCCCGCCTGCACGACGTGGCGGAGGTGGCGATCTACCGGCTGGCTGGCCCGCGCGCGTTCGCGGCGGCCGTGGCCGCCGGCCTCGAGGTGCCGCCTGCCCCCGGGCGCGTGCTCCAGCACGCGGGCGACGTCCTGACGGCCCGCGCCACGGAGCCGGCGCCGTTCGCCCTGCAGGTCACCATGCCCGCGGCGCAAGGCGAGTTGCTCGCCAGTCGGCTCGCGGCCGCCGGCGCGATCGAGGCCGAGCCCGCCATGCTCGAGCTGGCGCGCATCCTGGCGGGGTGGCCGCGGCTCGGCGCCGAAGTGGACGAGAAAACGATCCCGCAGGAAGTTCGCTTCGATGAAATCGGCGGCGTGTCGTACACGAAAGGCTGCTACACCGGGCAGGAGACGGTCGCCCGGCTGCACTTTCGCGGGCACCCGAACCGCCAGCTACGGGGCCTCCTGTTCGATCCGGAGCCACCCGCGGCTCCGGCCCAGGGGTGGACCGCCGTGATGCATCTCGACCGCGAAGTCGGCCGGGTGACGAGCCTGGCCTTCGTGCCGGAATCGGGCGTGTCGGGCGCGGGACGCTGGATCGGGTTGGCGGTGATCCGCCGCGAGGTCGCGCCCGGCGCGATGGTGCGCGCGGCAGGCCGCGACGCGCGCGTCGTCGACCTCCCGTTCGCTTTCCCCGTCGCCGCACCGGCATGACCGTGCTCGTCACCGGCGCCAGCGGCCTCGTGGGCAGCCACGTGGTCGAGGCGCTGGTGAGCCGGGGCGAGGGGGTGCGTGCGCTGGTGCGCCCCGCGAGCCGGGACGCGGTCGTGCGGCTCGGTGCCGAGGCGGTCGCGGGAGACATGACCGATGCTGCCGCGTGGAACGCCGCCGCGCGCGGCGCGCGCGCGATCGTGCACGCCGGCGCGATCGTGCAGCGGCGGGCGTCCTGGAAGCAGTACGTGGCGGCCAACGTCGACGCCACCCGGCTCGCCGTCGCCGCCGCGCGAGCCACCGGCGCGCGATTGGTCCACATCTCGTCCGTGGCTGTGTATGGCGGCTCCGCCGCCTACCCCACCACGCGCGAGTGCCGGAGCGAAGACTATGCGTTCCAGCCGATCCCCGATTCCGACTTCTACGGTCGCACCAAGCGGATGGCCGAAGCGGTCGTGCGCGAGGCCGGGCAGCGGCGCGAGGTCGATGCCGTGGCGTTGCGCCCGACCGTGATCTACGGAGAGCGGGACCGGTTGTTCACGCCCCGCGTGATCCGCATCCTCCGACTGCCGCTCGTGCCGCGGATCGGGGCCGGCACGAACCGCCTCGCGTGCGTGTACGCGGGCAACGTGGCCGCGGCCGCGCTCGCGGCGCTGGCGGCACCGGAGCGCGGATTCCGCGCGTACAACGTCACGAGCGACGGGCCCCCCGTGCTGTCGCAGCGGGAGTTTTTCGCCGCCTTCGCGGCGGCGCTGGGCCGCCGCTACCGGCCGCTGCCGATCCCCGCCCCGCTCGCGGCGACCGTGGCCGGGCTCCTCACCGCTCGCCGGCTCGCCCGCGCCGCCGTGTCGTTCCTGAGCGGGGACAATCCGTACAGCGACGCGGCGCTGCGCGCCGAGCTGGGCTGGCTTCCCGCCACATCCGCGCCGACGGCGATCGCGCGCACCGTGGCCTGGTTCGTGGCACACGAAAAGCCCGGGCGCTAGTCCCGGGCATCGTCACTGATCCGAGCGGAGCTGCTTACGGCTTTTTCTTCGACTTGGCTGCAGGCTTGGTTGCGGGCTTGGCAGCGGGGGCGGCCATCTTCTTCGCCGTGTCGGCCATCATCATATGCTTGGAGGTGTCGGCCATCGGCATCTGCATCTTCGAGGTGTCGCTGCTCATCTGCATGTTGTGGGAGGTGTCGGCGGCGGCCGCGGCGGGCTTCTGCTCGGCCTTCTGACACGCGCCCATCGCCACCACGGCGAGGACCATTGCGAGACGCTTCATGCGTACTCCTGTTATAGAAAGTAGCTGACAGGGGGTGCTCGGCGGGGGAAAACCTAGCGGCCAGCCCCCGGGAGTCAAGGGCGCGGAACCGGGCGGGGTATACTAGCCCAACCTGCCATGTCTACCATGACTAATCGACGAGGCTTTGTGGCGCGGCTCGGAGCACTCGCGGCGGCGCTCAAGTGGCCCCGAGCAGCCTCCGCGACGCCCCCAGGGCCCATCCTCCGGGCCATTCCGACCGTCCTGTATCGACAGCCCGACGGTCGCAGCAATCTGGTGCGCGTCCTGGTGACGGGGCTCGACGCGCCCGCCGCTCGAGCGCGCGTGACCGACCGGCGCGGCACGCTGGTCGGGACGGCGGGGCTCTTGCCCGAGGAGGCGGGAACCGGGCTCGCCGGCGAGGTGTGGGTACCCCTGGCCGAGCCGGCGCAGTACCAGATCGACCTGGAAGTCGGAAAGCGGCGCGTCTTCGGACGGCGCGTGCGGCTCGTGCCCCCGCGCCGGTGGACCCTGTACTGGATCGCTTCGAGCCACACCGATCTCGGGCTCACCGACCTGCGGGAGCGCTGTGTCGAGGCGCACCGCCGGAACCTGGACGCGGCACTGGCCCGCCTCGAGGCCCATCCCGATTTCCGGTGGACGGCGGAGTGCGCACTCCCGGCGGTCTCCTACGGAGACTATCGCGCGCCGGCGGCGGGCGCCGCGCTGGTGCGCGCGATCCGCGACGGCAAGATCGGCTTCACGGCGTTGTTCGCGAACCTCCTGACGGGACTGCTCGACCACGAGACCTTGGCGCGTGCCGCCTGGCCGGCCGGCTTGTTCGCGCGCGAGCGCGGGCTGGGCTACGCGGCCGCGCTCATCGCGGACGTGCCGGGACAGACGCTCACGTTCCCGACGCTGCTCGCGGCGAGCGGCGTGCGGTACCTCGCGAGCGGCGTGAACCCGGAGCGCGCCCTGCCGCTGCTCTCCCCCGCCGCCGCGGCGGCCGCGCAGCTCACGGGCGAGTGGACATCCTACCCGCAGCTCTACTGGTGGGAGGGGCCGGACGGCAGTCGCGTGCTGCACTGGCGGACCGACCAGTACGCCGACGGGCCCCGTTTCGGCTTCGGCATCGGGGCGGCCGAGATGGCGCGCCACCTCTCCGATTGGCTGCTCTCGGACCCCGTGCTGGGGGCGCCGAGCTACCCGTACGACGTAGCGCTGTTGTGGGGCGCGGCGCCCGCCAACGGGCTTGTGGACGAGGGAGTGATCGCGAACGTCGAAGAGTTCAACCGGCACTACGCGTATCCCCGGCTGCTGGCGGCGCGCCCGGAGGATTTCTTTCGTGACGTGGAGCGCCGGTTCGGTCCGAAGCTGCCGGTGCGGCGTGGCGACACCGGCTGCTACCGCGAGGACGGCGCGGCCTCCACCGCGCGAGAGCTCGCCCGCTACCGCGCGGCCCAGCTCGCCGCCCGCGCGGCCGAGCTGTTGGCCCTCTGGGACGAGAAGACCGAGCCCGCGGCCGACGGCGCGTCCGAGCGGATCGCGCGCCGGGCCGAGCAGCGCCGTCAGATGTGGCGCGACCTGCTGTTGTTCGGGGAGCACACGTGGGGCGCGGCGACGAGCGTGTCGGATCCCGACGGCGAGCAGACGGCGGCACAGTGGGAGTCCAAGCGGCGCTGTCTGGACCGCGCCGCCGGCGTCGCCGGCGCCCAGGTCGCGAGCGCGCTGCTCCGCATCGGCCTGAGCGGCCCCTCGGGCGCCGGGCGCGTGGTGTTCAACGCCTCGAGCTGGACGCGGAGCGACCTGCTCCACGTGCCCGACGGCGCGGAGCGGCGGTTCGGCCTCGACGGCCGTGACTGGCCAGCCGTGGACCTGGCGGACGGCTCGGCGCTGGTCGTGGCGCGCGAGGTTCCGGCGCTGGGCTACGTGGCCCTGGCGGAGGGCGAGCGGGCGGCGAACCCGCCTCAGAACGAGGGCGCCACGCTCGAGGCACAGGCCGGGCGCTTCCACGTGGTGCTCGATCCCGCGAGCGGCGCCATCCGCTCGCTCACCACGGGAGACGGCAAAGAGCGGGTGCGGCCCGCCGGCTGGTCGGGGTTGAACCAGCTCGTGTACGTCCGGGGCGGCGCGCACAGCGCCCTCTGGACCGACGCGGCGCCCGACGCGCTGCGCGCCGCCGCGGACCTCACCCTGAGCCAGGCCGAGCTCGACTCGGCCCGTCGCGAGCGACTCCCGGGAATCGGCGTTCGCCTGCTGGTCGAGCGCCGGCTGCAGGGCTGCACCGGCGTCGCGACCGTCGTGACGCTGTACGACGAGCTCCCCTGGCTCGACATCGAGAACCGGATCACCAAGCCGGCCACCCTCGAGAAGGAAGCGTTGTACGTCGCGTTTCCCTTCGCCCTCACGAAGCCCACCGTCGAGGTCGAGGTGCCCCTCGGCCGCATGACGGTGGAGCGCGATCAGCAAGCCGGCAGCGGCCGGGACTGGTACTGCCACGCGCACTGGGTATGGCTGCACGACGCCGCGGACGGGATGTTGTGGAGCGGGCCCGACACACCGCTCGTCACGCTGAACGACATTTTCCGCGGCCAGTGGCGTCGCACGCTCGCCCCCGACGGAACGCTGTTCGCCTACGTGCTCCATAATTACTGGCCGACGAACTTCGCGGCGCGGCAGGGTGGCGATTTCGTGTTCCGATATCGTCTCTCGGCGCTCGCCCCCGGGAGCGATCCGGCCGAGCCGGTGCGGCGCGGGTGGGCCGCGTGCGACCCGCTCTACGTCAGCGCCCGTTACGCGAGCGCGGGCGCGGGGACGCTGTCCCGGAAAGACTCGGCGCTCGTCCTCGCGGATCCCGGCGTGGCCGTGGTGGGCGCGACGCCGGCCGACGACGGCACGGGCGCGGTCGTGAAGCTCCTCGACGTGGCGGGCTCGGGCCGCACCGTCGGCGTGTGGCCCGCAGCGTACACGTTCCGCGCCGCGCGTCGCGCGAACTTCGTCGAAATGACCGGCGATCCGCTGCCCGTCGCGCCCGACGGCCACGCGGCGGTGGAGCTCCCCGCCCGGGGCACCGCCGCGCTGCGTCTCTTTACACCGACGCAGCGGGTCGGTTAACTATCGCCCTATGACCAAGCCAACCACCCTGGGCGAGCTGCGACAAACCGAATGGGCGAGTCCCGCCCGCATTCACCGCACAGTCAAGGACGAGCTGCGGCAGAATCTCATCTGCCTGCTCGAGAACGGCTCCGCCCTGTTCCCGGGCATCGTGGGCTACGAGGACACGGTCATCCCGCAGCTCGTGAACGCGCTCTTGTCGCGCCACAACTTCATCCTGCTCGGCCTACGGGGCCAGGCGAAGAGCCGCATCCTGCGCCAGCTCGTCACCCTGCTCGACGAGGACATCCCGATCCTCGCCGGGAGCGAGGTGAACGACAACCCGTTCGCGCCGATCTCGAAATTCGGCCGCGAGCTGGTGACGGAGCAGGGCGATCGCACGCCGATCACGTGGCTGCCCCGCGAGATGCGCTACGTGGAGAAGCTCGCCACGCCCGACGTCACGATCGCCGACATCATCGGGGACGTGGACCCGATCAAGGCGGCGCGCGGGGGCCACCTGTTGTCGGACGAGCTCACGATGCACTTCGGGCTGCTGCCGCGCGCGAACCGGGGCATCTTCGCGATCAACGAGCTCCCCGACCTCTCCGGCAAAATCCAGGTGGGGCTGTTCAACATCATGCAGGAAGGGGATGTCCAGATCAAAGGCTATCCGGTGCGGTTGAACCTCGACGTGGCCCTGGTCTTCACGGCCAATCCGGAAGACTACACCGCGCGTGGCAAGATCATCACGCCGCTGAAGGACCGTATCGGCTCCGAGGTGGTCACTCACTACCCTCACACGGTCGATCTGGGAACGGCGATCACGCGTCAGGAGGCCTGGCTCGAGCGCGAGGGGCGGCCGGTCAAGCTGCCCGCGTTCGTCGCCGAGCTGATCGAGCGCGTGGCGTTCGAGGCTCGCGAGGACAAGCGGGTGGACCGCCGCTCCGGCGTGTCGCAGCGCCTGCCGATCAGCGTACTCGAGAACGTGGTATCGAGCGCGGAGCGGCGCACCATCGCCACGAAGGAGAAGACGGTCGTCCCGCGCGTCTCCGACATCTACGCCGCGCTCCCCGCCATTACCGGCAAGCTCGAGCTCGAGTACGAGGGCGAGCTCCAGGGCCCCGAGGTGATCGCAAAGGACCTGATTCGGCGCGCCGCGGGCAAGACGTTCGAGGCCCGCGTGGGCGGGGCCAACGTGGACGACATCGTCCACTGGTTCGACGAGGGTGGGGCGCTCAAGATCTCCACGGACGAGCGCTCCGAGACGTGCCTCAAGGGATTCAGCGTGGTGCCGGGGCTGCTCGAGCTGGTGGACCAGGTGGGCCTCGCGGCCAAGAAAGATCCCGGAACGATGGTGGCGGCCTGCGAGCTGGTGCTCGAGGGTCTCGTGGCCGAGAAGCGCATCTCGCGCAGCGAAGAGCTCGGCTATACGCGCGCGCGGGCGGAGCCCAAAGGACCGGGGTACGGGAAGCCGGGGAGCGGAGGGCCGAACCTCTTTTCGTAATCCCGCGTAGGGGGCATGTTCTCCCATCCCCCACCGGAGCTCCCATGGGTAAGCTCATCGCCGGCGCCGTCCTGCTGTTCATCGCGTTCTCCCTGCTTCTCACCGCGGCCACCGTCCGCGCGCAGCGGCCCGGACCGGCCTCCAACCTGCTGCGGGTCGGCGGGTACGTCCTCGGCGCGCTCGCGATCCTCCTGGGCCTGGGGTCGGCGATGGTCGTGATCGACCCCGGGGAAGTCGGCGTGCGCCACGCCTTCGGGTACGTGGAGCCGGCGCCGCTGCTCGCGGGGATCCGGTTGGTCTCCCCCTGGTCGGAGATCGAGCGCTACTCCACGCGCGAGGAGCAGTGGCCCACCCGCGGCGAGCAGATCGAGGCGATCGAGGCGCTCTCGAGCGAGCAGATGGGCATGCACGTGGAGGTCTCGATCCGCTGGCAAATCGACCCCATGCAGGCGCCCAAGATCTTCACCGAGATTGGCGACGAGAACCAGATCCGGGGAGCCGTGCTGAACGCGATTCGCAAGGGCGTGCGCGACGGCATGGTGCAGTACTCGATCAACGACATCTCGAAGCGGACGCAGATCGCCAATACAATGGAGGGGCTGGTGGACTCCGCACTGGTGACCACCCCGCGCGCCGGGGGCGGCAAGTTTCGCATCGCCACCGTCACGGCGTTCTTCCTGCGCGATCTGCAGCCGCCCGCCCAGGTCGTGCAGGCGATCAACAACAAGATCGCGCAGGAGCAGCAGATCGAAACCGAGCGGCACCGCGTGGAGGTGGCCCGGCTGCAGACCGAGCAGCAGCGGCTCCTGAACCAGACGCTGTCTCCCGAGGCGCTCACCAAGCAATGGATCGAAATGCTGCACGACCTGAAGAGCTCGAACAACCTGATCATCTTCGTGCCCACCGAGGGCGGCCTGCCGTTGCTCAACATCGGCGAGCTGCGCAAGAACCTGAAGCCCTGAGATGGCGCACCCGGTCATCACGATCACGCGGCAGTACGCATCGGGCGGCGCGGCCGTCGCGCGGCAGGTCGCCGCGGCGCTCGCGTGGACGGTGATCGACAACGAGTTCGTGGACGAGGTGGCGCGCCGGGCCGGGCTCGCGCCCGCCATGGTGGCGGAGCACGAAGAGCGGGCCCCGGGCCTGTTGGAGCGGCTGGCCCGCACGCTGGCGGTGGCGTCGCCCGAGATGTTCATCGGCTCGGATGCCGTGCCACCCGCCGGGCAGGACGAAACGACCATCGTGAAGTTGACCGAGCGGATCATCGCCGAGACGGCGGCCCACGGGCGCGTGGTGCTGGTCGGCCGGGGCGCGCAAGCGCTGCTGGCGCAGCGGCCCGACGCGTTACACGTCTATGTCGTCGCGTCGAAGCCGTGGCGTATCAGGCTCGCGGTGGAGCGTCTCGGCGTGGATCCCGCCGACGCCGAGAAGGTGGTGGACGACACGGACCGTGGGCGCGACCAGTACGTGCGGACCTACTACGGGCGGCACCGCCAAGACGTCGTGAACTACGACCTCGTCGTCAACACCGAGCGGCTGGGCATCGAGGGCGCGGTGGCGCTGGTCGTGGCGGAAGCGCGCCGGCGACAGTGGCAATGAACACGGTCGGGCGCTCGGTCGCGCTCTTGGCCTCGCTGGCGGGCTGCTTTCACGGAGCCGTGGCACCCCCGGCCGCCGTCGCGGTGATGCCGTTCGATCCCTATGGAGGGGCGATCTACGTCCCCGCGATCGTCAACGACGACTCCGCCTGGTTGATGTTCGACACGGGCCTGTCCCATACCGGGCTCGATCGCGACTGGGCCAAGAGCGTCGGCGCGACGCCCGCCACCGACACGAGCGCCACTGCCGTCGTTCGGTCGTTCCGGCTGGGCGACCTCCACCTCGACGGTTACCGGACGACGCTGTATCCCCTCGGCGGCCTGAGCGAAGCGAGCGGGCGCCTGCAGCAGGGCCTCGTGGGGCACGACGTGCTCCACCGCTTCGCCGTGGAGATCGACTACCCGACCCGGCAGGTGCGGCTGCTCGATGCGACATCGTACCGCTACGCGGGCCCCGGTACGGCGGTTCCGTTCACGCCGGATGCGGACCTCCCGCTGCTGCGGGCCAGGATCAAGCCCCGGGGGCGGCGGGCCATTCCGGCCCGGCTGCTGCTCGACACCGGCGCATCAGGCCTGTGCCTCATCCTCACCACTCCCTTCGTGGAGCAGCACGATCTCGCCAGCGTGTCGCCGGCGATCGAGGCGCCGATCGGCACGGGCCTCGTGGGCGAGCTCCATGGCACGATCGTGCGGCTGCAGGAGCTCGACCTCGGCCGCCTGCGGGTCGCGTCCCCCACCACCGGGTTGGGAGGCGAGAGCAAGGGGTTCCTCGGACGCACGGACATCGACGGTGTCATCGGTAACGCCGTGTTCGAGGGGTCCCGTCTGATCGTCGATTATGCCCGGCGCCGCGTGATCGTCGAGCCGCGCGTCGCCGGCGGCTCGCTGTGCGACTACGACATGAGCGGGCTGCGGCTCGTGGCGCGGGGGCCGGGGCTGCGCCGCGTCCTGGTGGACTACGTCGTGCCGCGCAGCCCGAGCGCGGACGTGGGCATCCGGGCCGGGGACGAGCTGCTGCGGATCGACGGGCGCGGCGTCGCCGAGGCGGACCTGAGCGCCGTACGCAAGATCCTGCGCGTGGACGGCGCGATCCACCAGCTCCTGCTGCGGCGCGAGGCCGACACGATCCGGGTCGCGCTGCGGCTGCGACGACTGCTCTGACTGCAGGTTGGTGGAGGTTGTGGAGGTTGGGGGAGGTTGGGCGCTACGCTGTACGGCGCAGCGCCGGCACCCGCCACACGGCCGCTCCCACCGCCAGGGCGGTCGCCGCGCCGCCCATCGCCACGGCGGCCGACGGCCCGATCCGCTCGGCGAGGGCCCCCATCTGCAGCGAGCCGAGCGGGGCGAGCCCCACGAACACGAAGGAATAGAATCCCATCACCCGCCCGCGCAGCGCGTCGGGCACGATGGTCTGGATCGTGGCATTGGTGAGCGCGTTGTTGACGATCATCGTCGCGCCGGTGAGCGCGAGCAGCCCCACCGACACGAGATAGACCTTCGAGAGGCCGAACGCGACGAGCAGCAGCCCGAACGAGCCGCCCGCGGCGATGAGCGTCGGGCCCTTCCGGATGCGCCGATCGAGCGCCGCTACCGCGAGCGCGCCGCTCAGCGCCCCGATCCCGACCGCCGTCATCATCAGGCCGTAGCCCGCCGCGCCGCGGTGCAGCACGTCGCGCGCGAACACCGGCATGATCACGAAATAGGGAAAGCCGAAGACGCTGAACAGCGCCATGAGCAGGACCAGCGCCGATACGCGCCGGTCGGCGCGTATGAACGCGACCGCTTCGGAGAGCCCCGCCCAGACGGACCCGGCCCTCGGGGCCCGGGTGTAGGGCGGCAGCCGCATCGCCAGGAGCCCCGCGATGACCGCGAGGTAGCTGACGCCGTTCACGAAGAAGCACGCCCCCACGCCCAGCGCTCCGATCAGCACGCCCGCCATCGCGGGACCGATCACGCGAGCCGCGTTGAAAGCCGACGAGTTGAGTGCGATCGCGTTCATCAAGTCTTCTTTGCCGACCAGGTCCACGATGAACGCCTGCCGGGCCGGGATGTCGAACGCATTGACGACGCCGAGAAAGGCGGCGAGGGCGGCCACGTGCCACACGACCACCGTTCCGCTCCACACGAGCAGCGCGAGCGCGAAGGCCGGGAGCATGGACAACGACTGCGTGACGATGACGAGGCGGTGCTTGTTGGTGCGATCGACAAGCACGCCGGCGTAGATCGTGAGCAGCAGCACGCCGAGCGAGCCCAGCGCGGAGACCAGACCGACGTAGAAGGGCGAATTCGTCAGCTCGAGGACCAGCCACCCCTGCGCGATGTTCTGCATCCAGGTGCCGATGAGGGACACGCCCTGTCCGAGGAAGAAGAGCCGGAAGTTGCGGTGGGCGAGCGCCCCAAAGGACCCGCGCGCGGGGTCGTCCATTGCGGGAAAGCTCGCCGCCTCCCGATATTTCGGGTAGGGAGCCGATGAAATACACGACGTACAGGCGCTACCTCCCCGAGCTGGCCGACACGCTCAATCTCCAGGCCCTGCTCGACCAGCTCGCCGATTTCCTTCTTCAGTCGGGCTTCGCCGGAGGCGCGTACTCGCACCCGTTCTGGGGCGAGTTCGGCGAGGACGAGTCGGACCGCTCGCTCGACGCGCTGCGGCAGGCGATCCTCCAGGCGCTCATGGACTCGGGCCAGCTCACGCCCGAGATGCTCAAGCTGCTGCGCGGCGAGTCCACCGGCGACGCCAGCCGCGACGCCGATCTCGAGCGCCAGCTCTCCGAGCTGCTCGACAAGATCGTCCAGAAGCTGATCGACGAGGGATACCTGAACGTCACCGAAGCGCCGAAGGTCCCCTCGGGACAGCAGCCGCTGTTCGGCCCGGGCGGGATGGCCAAAGAAGCCGCCCAGCAGGTGCAGTTCAACCTCACCGAGAAGGGGATCGACTTTCTCGGCTACCGCACCCTGAAGCACCTGCTCGGCAGCATCGGCAAATCGAGCTTCGGGGCGCATGAAACCGAGCATCTCGCCACCGGCATCGAGGCCGAAGCGGTGAGCAAGCCGTACGAGTACGGCGACACCCTCAACCTCGACGTCAACGCCACGCTCACGAACGCCTTGCAGCGCGAGGGGTTGGGCGTGCCGATCAACCTCGAGTACGACGATCTCATGGTGCACCAGGCCGAGTACCGCTCGTCGTCGGCCACGGTCCTGATGCTCGACTGCTCGCACTCGATGATCCTGTACGGCGAGGACCGCTTCACGCCGGCCAAGAAAGTCGCCCTGGCGCTCACCCACCTGATCCGCACCCAGTTCCCGGGCGACACGCTGCGCGTGGTGCTGTTCCACGACACGGCGGAGGAGATCCCCCTCGCACAGCTGGCGCGCGCCCAGGTGGGGCCGTATCACACCAACACGGCCGAGGGGCTGAAGCTGTCGCGCCGTATGCTCATGTCGCAGCGTAAGGACATGCGCCAGATCATCATGATCACCGACGGCAAGCCGTCGGCGCTCACGCTCCCCGACGGGCGCATCTACGTCAACTCGATGGGTC
>QHUT01000125.1 GCA_003222055.1 Gemmatimonadota bacterium | reverse complement strand
GAACCGTTCCAGAGAGAATCGCTGCCCGTTCCACCTTTTTTTCGCCTGCTTGGAGGTCTCTAATGCGGTGCTCCTTGAGAGTGTCGGTTGGTGCTCTTCTAATCGCCGCGCTGGGGTGCTACCACGCAACCGTGGAAACGGGGTTGACCCCCTCCAGCCAGACGGTCGAGAAGTCGTTTGCGTCAGGATGGCTTCTCGGGCTGGTTCCGCCGAGCGCGGTGCAAACCGCCTCAAGATGCCCCAACGGGGCAGCCAAGATTGAGACTCAACTCAGCTTCGTGAACCAGCTCGTGGCATGGCTGACGGCGTACATCTACACACCGATGAGCATCAAAGTGACGTGCGCCGAGTCCCGCCGCGCTTCGGCGCCGGCACCACGGATCGACGTGGGGGTCAACCCGACGACCGAGCAGGTCGAGAACGCCATCAGCCGCGCAGCTGAGCTTTCGCTCCGCGACGGCGTGCCGGTGTACATCGAATACTAGGCCGCGTGCGGGCAGCGTGCGGACACGGGGCGCGCCGACAAAGCGCGCCCTTCTCTTCTCACGCGACGTGAACGTTGACCACAGGCGAGGACACCTGTGACTCGCCCGTGTGCTCCCATCCCCCGGCATGGAACTCGCCTTGACCCCCGCCATCACCGGCGCACGGGGGTTTCATGTCAACGGCCGCACGCGTCGTCGTCTTATCGGTCGCGCTCGCCTGCGGTGCCGCCGCGGCGCGCGCGCAGTATCCGCAGCGGCACGACGGCTTCTGGATCGGGTTCGGGCTCGGCTACGGGTCGGCCGGCGTCACGTGCGACACGTGCAGGCGCGTGTCCCGGCAGGACGGCATCACGGGGTTCGTGAAGCTGGGCGGCGCGCCCAGCCGCAACCTGCTGATCGGCGCCGCGATCAACGTTTGGGGGCACTCAGACAGCAGCGCTACGGAGACGATGACGAACGTCACCGCGTCGCTCTACTTGTACCCCCGGCGTCGGAGCGGATTCTTCGTCACCGGAGGGCTGGGGTTCTCCAACTATCACATCGACTCGGACCCCTCGTGGAACGGCACCGGGTGGGGCTTCACGGCGGGCGCCGGATATGATCTCCGGTTCGGGCGGGACGTCTCGCTCACCCCGGTCGTCAACTACTGCTGGGGCGGCGTGGGCGACGTCTCCCGGGCGGGCCTCACGAGGTTCACCGGCTGGAGGCAGAACGTCCTCGACGTGGGGTTGGGTGTGACCTTCCACTAGGCTGGGCAGTCAGCGCCGCCGCGCCCTTGCCGAGGGCGCGGAGCAGGCGCACGGCCTGGGCCTGCTGCCGCGCGGGCAGCGCCGCGACGGCGCGCCGCATCGCGCTCGCGTGCGGGGGGAAGATCCGCCCAATCAGACGCCGGCCTGCCGCGGTGAGGGCAAGGAGCACCACGCGACGATCGCGGCCGGAGGGCCGGCGGCGCACCAGGCCGCGCTTCACGAGCTTGTCGACGACATAGGTAGTGCTCGACGATTCGACCAGGATGCGGCGTTGCACCTCGCACACCGGCAGCCTGCCCTTGTGGTACAGCACTTCCAACACGCCGAACTCCGTCGTGCCCAGGCCGAAGCGGGCGATACTGGCGCGCGAATGATGCTCCACGGCGTCGAACGCCCGGGCCAGCGTGACCCAGACCTTCAGTGGGGTATCGGTTCGCCGCGAAGCCTCGGTCATCTTGTCTCGGGAACCCGAAAACGGAGCCACGTGTTCCTCCCTCGGTAGAAGTCGAATATCTCGATTTCGAGATAATTTTCAATGGAGGGTGGGACAATGGTCGCGGATCTGGGGTTGTTGCTGCTGCGGTTGACGCTGGGGGCGGTGTTCCTGGCGCACGGCGCGCAGAAGGCGTTCGGAGCGTTCGGCGGACCGGGGTTCGAAGGCGCCGCGGGCTTCGTCAGGAGCATGGGGTTCCGTCCGGCGCGGGTGTGGGCCGCCGCGGCGGTGGGGGGAGAGCTCGTGGCCGGGCTGCTGTTCGTGCTCGGTATCCTCACGCCGCTGGCGGGACTGCTGGTGCTGGCCACGATGGCCGTCGCGATCGCCAAGGTGCACGGACCGAAGGGCTTCTTCGTGCAGGACGGCGGCTTCGAGTACAACCTCGTGCTGATCATCGCCGCCGTGGCGGTGGCCGCGGTCGGACCGGGGGCGCTCTCCCTGGACCACCTGCTGGGGCTCGCGCGGTAACGTCGGTGATTTCATAGATTCCCCCGTCGCGTTCACGGCGGGGAAATCTGGAGACGCTCGTCCCGAAGCTCTTCACGACGCTCAAGGGGTACAGCCGCGCACAGCTCTTCACCGATGTGACGGCGGGTGTCATCGTCGGCATCGTGGCGCTGCCGCTGGCGATCGCGTTCGCGATCGCGAGCGGCGTGAGCCCCGAGCGCGGCCTGTTCACCGCCATCGTCGCGGGCTTCCTGATCTCGGCGCTGGGCGGTTCGCGCGTGCAGATCGGCGGGCCCACGGGCGCCTTCGTCGTGATCGTCTACGCCATCGTGCAGCGACACGGCGTGGAAGGCCTCGCGATGGCGACGCTCATGGCGGGGATCATTCTCGTGGCGTTCGGCCTTGCCCGGCTGGGCGCCGCGATCAAGTTCATCCCCTATCCCGTCACCATCGGATTCACGAGCGGCATCGCCCTGATCATTCTGTCGGGCGAGGTCAAGGATTTCCTCGGGCTCAAGATGGGGCCCGTGCCCGCCGACTTCGTGGCGCGCTGGCGGACGTTCCTGGCGCATCTCGACTCGCTCAACCTCTGGGCGGTCGCCGTCGGGGCGGTCACCGTGGCCATCATCGTCGCCTGGCCCCGGCTCAACCGACGCATTCCCAGTCCGTTCGTCGCGCTCATCGTGACCACGGCGGCCGTCCAGCTGGGGCACCTGCCCGTCGACACCATCGGCAGCCGGTTCGGGGTGATCAACGCCGTGCTGCCGGCGCCGTCGCTTCCAGCCGTTACCTTCCGCCAGATCCCCGGGCTCATGGGCGCGGCCTTCACGATCGCCCTGCTCGGCGCCGTCGAGTCACTGCTCTCGGCCGTCGTGGCGGACGGGATGATCGGGGGACGCCACCGGTCGAACATGGAGCTCGTGGCCCAGGGCATCGCCAACATCGCGTCGCCGCTGTTCGGCGGCATCCCCGCGACCGGAGCGATCGCCCGCACCGCGACGAACGTGAAGAACGGCGGGCGCACGCCCGTCGCCGGTATGACGCACGCGGTCACGCTGCTCCTGATCACCCTGTTCTTCGGTCGCTGGGCCGGGTTGATCCCCATGGCGACACTGGCGGGGATTCTCGTGGTGGTCGCCTACAGCATGAGCGAGTGGCGCACCTTCGTGGCCGAGTTCCGGGCGCCGAAGAGCGATGTGGCGGTGCTCCTCACCACGTTCCTCCTGACCGTGCTATGGGACCTGACGGTGGCGATCGAGGTCGGGATGGTGCTCGCGGCCTTCCTGTTCATGCGGCGCATGGCGGAGGTGACAAACGTGAGCGCGCTGACGCACGAGTTTCAGGACCCGAAGGACGACTTCGAGGGCGATCCCAACGCGGTGCGCCGGCGTGTGGTGCCGCCCGGCGTCGAAGTGTACGAGATCACCGGGCCGTTCTTCTTCGGGGCGGCGGAGACCTTCAAGGAGCGCCTGGGCCGCATCGCGGTGCGGCCCAAGGTGCTGATCCTGCGGATGCGCCACGTGCCGGCGATCGATTCCACCGGCCTCCATGCGCTGCGCGACCTGGTGCGGCGCAGCCGCCAGAGCGGCACGCTGGTGCTGCTCTCGGACGTGCACGCGCAGCCGGTCGTGGCGCTCGAGCGCTCCGGGCTATACGACGAGCTGGGCGAGGAGAACGTGCACGGCAACATCGACGACGCGCTGAACCGGGCGCGCGAGCACCTGGGGCTCGCGGCCGAGCCGCGCCCTGCGTTCGCCACGCCCACCGTGGCGCGCGAGGGCAAGGCCTGACGCCTACGGTCGCTCGCGGTACCGGTCGCGCTCTTCGCGCGGCAGAATCATGGCCCGGACGACGGCCGTGGCGTCGACGGCGATCAGCAGTCCTTCGCGCGGCAGACTCTGCACGCCCACGATGGTCCCTGCCGGGGAGTTCCGCTGGGGGAAGAAGTCGGGCGCGGCCGCGCGGATCACGTCGAGGTCGGCCGGCTTGGCGTTGACGACGTAGATGGTGAGCTTCGCGACGTCGGCGGGCGTCACCCCGGCGATGCGGAGCACGGTCGCGAGATTCGCGAACGCCTGGGCGGCCTGGGCGCGCAAATCGCCCGGCCCGACGAGCTGACCCGTTGAGTCGAGCGCCACCTCTCCCGAGACGTACACGGTGGGCCCGACCTTCACGGCGTGCGTAAAGCCGGGGAGCGCGGCGAGCGTCCCGGGGTTGATGTAGCGCGTGTTGACTGGGTCCGGCCCCGGTCGGAGGGCGCCGGGCGTGGGGGCGACGCAGGCGGCGAACAGAACAGCGGCGGCGGGAGTCAGCAGGGCGATCCGCATGCGATGCTCCTCGAGGTGGGTGGTCCGCACGTTCAACGCCACTCTGTATACGCCGTCCACGCGTCGGAGTTCAACCCTCAGAACATGAACCCCGCGCGCACGTAAATCGCCGTGCGCTCGGGGCTCCGGGCCGCCGCGATCGACACCAGGTTGGCGCGGCGGTGTTGCCACGCGAGCCAGAGCCCACCCCCCGCCGCAGCGTGCCACCGGTCGGACGACTCCCCGGCGGTCCACACCCGCCCCACGTCCGCGATCCCGAAGAGGCCCAGGTCGCCGAACGATAGGCGACCCGCGGCGAACCGGAGCTCGGCGTTCCCATACGCGCCGCGCCGTCCGGCAAAGCGCTGCTCGGCGTAGCCCCGCACCGTCGTTTCACCGCCCACGTACACGAGCTCCTGGAACGGGACGGTTCCGCTCACCGCGGCCCCGCCCGCGCGCAGCGCGAGGGTCGCGGCCGGCGGGTCGCCCGCCGAGAGGTAGGTCGACGCCTCCGCCGACACCCTCCCGAACGGCTCGCCCGCATCCCACACCGCGGGATGCCACTGCCCGGCAAGGCTCGCGTGCAGGCCGCGGGCCGGGGCGACCGGGAGGTCCCGCGTGTCGAGCTCGAGCGCGGCACGCGCGCCGACCTGACCGAAGTGACCCGTCCCGTAGTACGGCCCGGTCGTCCTGAGGACCGTGCCGGGGTCGGCGTCGGTGTGTGCGTATTTGAGGAGCGGCCCCAGGGTGAGCCGGAGTCGCGGCACGAGCGGAATCGCCACCCGGGGGCCGAGCAGCAGCTGGGTCGCGCGCACGCGGTACACGCTGTCCGGCTGCGATCCATCGGTCTCGTTGCCCGATCCATAGAACCGAATGAGCTCGAGGCCGGAGGCGCGCAGCTCCACGTAAAGAATCGCTGGAAAGAGCGGTCGCCGGAACTCACCCGCCGCGTCCACGCGGTACGTGGTCGCGCTGGTTGCGTAAGCGACCTCGCCGAGGAGGCGCGTGCTGGGGGGCAGGGCGTGAAACCCGTAGCGGGTGTGACTGACCCCCACCCCGACGAGGAGTCCGATGTCGGGAGCATAGCTCGCGCCCCACAGCGGCACCGTCTGCGGTCGCCAGGCGTCCGAGCCACCCTGCGCGGTCACTTCGCTCGCCACCGCGGTGATGCCGGCGAGCAGCGCGAGAGTATGGGTCACCCGGGTCACGAGCCGGAACATCCCGCCGAGGCGTCGCGCGAGCAAGGCACGGGCGAGTAGGTTCAAGGCAACTGAGGAGGTGCCTGATGGACGCGAGACCCCTGCTCGCTTTGATGGCGCTGGCCGGACCGCTCGCGGCGCAGCAGCCCGCGCACCCTATGGATGACGCGATGATGCGCCATATGGGCCCCGCCATGAGGAAGGTGATGCTATACACGCCGCAGCACCTGCTCGCCCGCAAGGACGCTCTCGGCCTCACCGCCGATCAGGTGACGGGCCTCACGAGGCTGCGTGATGCCGCGAGTGCGGCGGAAGAGGCGGCCGAGAACGAAGCGCAGGCACATATGAATGAAGGCGAGCAAGCAGCGAGCGCCGCCACGCCAGACACGAGCGCCCTCAGAGTCCACCTCCAGGCGGCGCACAACGCGATGTGGAAGGCGCACTGGGCGATGATCGCCTCCGCGGCGCAAGCCCGGGGCGTCCTCACCGACGCGCAGCTGGTCAAAATGCAGACGTGGGCCGACTCGATGCAGGCGTGGATGCAGCAGCACCGCCAGATGATGAAGCCGGGCGAGTCGCACTGATTGTAAGGTCACTGGCGCACGCGCACCGCGTCCGCGACCACCACCGAGCCGCTCGCGCCGCGCCGCAGCAGCACGACTCGATTCCATCCGAGCGGAAGCGTCCACGTGCCGAGCGTGTGCCAGGTCCCGCCGCCGGTCCGCTGATCCATGGTCACGGTCGCGACCGTGTTTCCTGCGGACGTGATCACCGCGTATGCGGCCAGCGGTGAGCGGTTCGACCCGCTCGTCCAGCGCGCGTCGACGGTGCGTGGGCCGGACGACGCCACCAGGAACGAGAACACCGCGCCGTCCGCCGCGTCCGGTTGGGTCGGCGCCCAGCGATACCCGCCGCCGTAGAAGTCGGGCGTGGTATCCGAGGCTGCCCAGGCTACCGGCACCGTCGCCGCCGCTACGCCCGAGTCGTTGAATTGAGCCGAATCGTCCACGACGGTCTCCCCGCACCGCGCCTGCACCCGGTGGATGTACGCGATCCAGGGCCAGCGCGGTCCCGGATCGGTGCGGTTGGCCGGTTGCAGCTGCCCGTGCCCCACGATGTGCTGCCAGTCGCGCGGGATGCCGCGGTCGCGCGTGACGTCACACACCAGCGCCGCCGACGCATTGAGTTGCGCGCCAGGGAAGGAGTCCTGCGACGCGAAGCCCGCATGCTCGATCCCCACCGTGAAGTGGTTGCTCTGCACCCCGTCGAGCCAGCAGTCGTGGTGCCGGTTCAGCGTGCAGTCGTACAGCGCCGCGATGTGCCAAGCACGATTCTGCTCGAGCACGAGCTGGGAGATTTCACTGCCGTCTTCGTTCACTACGTAGTGGGCGCTCGCCTGCGAGGCGGGATTCACGAGCCAGCTCCAGCAGCTCGTGTAGTTGCTCTCGCAGGTGTGGATGATCACCAGGTGGATCGTGCCGGTCGAATCGGTGGCCCGCTGGTCGAAGTTGGGCGACGGTCGCCACACCGCGGGCGCGTAGTCCGGCGCTCCGGTCGCTGGAGGCGGGGGGCAGGCGCCCGGCGCCGCGGGGGGCGCGAGGCTCGGCCCGGCTCCGGTGAGGCCGAGCGCACGGTCCACTTCACGCGTGTACGCCGCTCGGCCTTCGTGGAGCTCGATGTCGCTGTAGCGGAACACGACGGTGGACCATGCCTCGATGCGCGTCCGGTCGATGCCGGCCTCGCGCGCGTACGCGTCGAGCAACGCGGCCGCGGCACGGATGTTCGCGACGGGATCGTGACGCGCCGACTCCACCGGCACCCCAGCGAGTGCCGCTCCCCGCTCGAGCGCCGCGCCCCGCAATGCCATGACCCCGAACGCCGCAGCGCGCCCCGGGAATTCCTCCGTCCCTTGCACCATCTGCCAGCGCGTCTCCACCCAGCCGAGCCCCTCGAGCAGTGCCGGCGGCACGTGGAACTCGGCGCCCGCCGCCCGGAACGCGGAGTCGAAGGGCGACGGTCGGGAGGCGGGCGCGACTTGGGCGACGAGCTGCCTGGCGGGGCAGGGCTCCACCGGCGCCTGACGGCACGCGGCGAACAGCACGATCAGCGCCGGGGCTGCCCTCCTCATGGCCCGTGCTTCACGTCGAGGAGCAGGCGCGCGGGTCCCGCGAGCTCGGTCACGCGATACGGCTCCGCCGCAGCAACCCCGAGTACCCACTCGACCTGGCCCTCGAAATCGCACACCAGTTTCACCTGCTTGACGGCCCGTAGCCCGAGCGCGAGGTCGCGCTGTTGCGGGATCGGATTGCCCTGGTCGTCGTGCGCGCGGGCGGGCTCGAAGCGCACCAGGAGGTGCTGCGTGCCTGCGACCGACACCACATCTCCCGACCCGCAGCTCCGTACCGGACCCGCCGCGTATTCCACCCGATAGCCGGGCGCGCTATCGCTCGCGAGCTCGAATACGACCCGGTCGTAGCCGCGCGCTGACGCAGCGGTCACCGAGCGGAGCATCACGGCCGGAACGCCGGCCCGGGCGGGCCGGAGCCGCTGCAGGGGAGCTGTCGTGCCGGCGAAGGTGGTATCCTGCGACGCGGATGCCAGCGTGGCGCCCGGCGCATCGACGGCAGACTGCCGCGGCTCTCTGCCACGGCAGGCGGCCCCCACGAGCGCGGCTAAGGCGACCGGTACGACGCGGCGCGGCATGGTCGGCGTTATACCCCGCTCGATCGGATCGCGTCGCTTGACACATCAACATTAATTGATATATTACCCGGTCATGGCAGCCACGACGTTTCCCGAGATCGGCAATGCGGCAAGGGTGTTCCACGCCCTCTCGGACGAGACGCGGCTCGAGATCGTGCGCCTGCTGTCGCACGGCGAGCGCTGCGTGTGCGAGCTGCAGGATGCGCTCGAGGCTGCGCAGTCGCGGTTGTCCTTCCATCTGAAGACGCTGAAGGAGGCAGGGGTGGTGAGCGACCGGCGGGAGGGCCGGTGGGTGTATTACGCGCTGAACCGCGACGCGCTCGACGAGATCGCCGGGTTCGCTGGCGCCGTCAAGCCCGGTAAGCACGCCGGGAGCTGCGCCCAAGCGTGCTGCAGCTCATGAGCGGCGAGAAGATGAAGGACACGGTGAAGGCGAAGTACGGCGAGGCTGCCATGCGAGTGCTCGGCGGCCAGGCCGGGACCTGCGGCTGCGACCCGGTCAGCGCGAACCTCTACGACGCCGCTGAGACGGCTGCACTCCCCGAAGGGGCGATGCTCGCGTCGCTCGGCTGCGGCAATCCCACGGCGCTGGCCGAGCTGCACGAAGGAGAAGTCGTGCTCGACCTGGGATCGGGCGGCGGGATCGACGTGCTGCTCTCGGCGCGGCGCGTGGGCCCGACGGGGAAAGCCTATGGTCTAGACATGACCGACGAGATGCTGGCGCTCGCGCGGGAGAACCAGCGCAAGGCCGGCGTTACCAACGTCGAGTTCCTGAAGGGCGAGATCGAGAACATCCCGCTGCCCGATGCCTCCGTGGATGTGATCATCTCGAATTGCGTGATCAACCTGTCGGCCGACAAGCGGCGCGTGCTGGGCGAGGCGTTCCGTGTGCTCAGGTCGGGTGGCCGCTTTGCCGTTTCCGATGTCGTGGTGCGGGGCGAGATCCCGCCCGCGGTGCGACGCAGCATGGAGCTGTGGGTGGGGTGCGTGGCCGGAGCCCTCGAGGAAGAAGAGTACCGGGGACTCCTCGCCGGGGCTGGATTCGTGGAGGTGGGCGTCGAGCCGACGCGGATCTACGCGTTCGAGGATGCGCGAGCGGTGCTGGCCGGCGCCGGCCTCGACGCCGAGGTGCTGGCGCGCGAGGTAGGCGGCCGGATCATGGGGGCGTTCGTGCGCGCCCGCAAACCGGTGTGACGGGACGACCCTTCCGCGTGCTCTTCCTCTGCACCGGGAATTCCGCCCGAAGCCAGATGGCGGAAGCGCTGCTCAACTGGAAAGGGAAAGGCCGGTTCGAGGCCCAAAGTGCCGGGTCACGCCCGGCGGACCGCGTGAACGCGCACGCCATCGCGACGCTCGAGGCATACCACATCCCGTGGGCGGGGCGGGCTCCCCGCGGCATCGACGGCCTGGAGCGCGAGCCGTGGGATTTCGTCATCACCGTATGCGATCGAGCCAAGGAATCGTGCCCGATTTTTCCGGGGCAGCCGATGCTGGCGCACTGGGGGATGCTGGATCCCGCCGAGGTCGAAGGCGACGAGGTGACCAAGCGGGCGGCGTTCCGGGATGCGTTCCTGCTGCTCAGCAGGCGGATCGATCTCCTGCTGGCGCTGCCGCTCGAGAAGCTCGAGCGCATGGCGCTCGAAGCCCGCGTCCGGGCCGTCGGCGACGCGCGGTAGGCGCCGCGCACGGCGGCGTGTTTTTTGCCACACCTGGATCGCGACCGTCATCCTCCCGGTGGCACATGAGACGCGCCCACGCCTTGCCGCTCTACGCGGCTCTCCTGGTCATCTCCCCGCTCGCCGCACAGCAGGCCGGCACGGTCTCGGGGACCGTCGTGGCGGCCGAGTCGGGGGCTCCCCTTTCGGGCGCGAGCGTCGTGATCGTCGGGACGGCGCGCAGCGTGCTCACCAACGAGAAAGGGGAGTATCGGCTGAGTGTTCCGGCCGGCGCGCACGCCGTGCGCGCACGACTGATCGGCTACGAGCCTGGGGAGCAGCGGGTGTCTGTGACGGCGGGACAGACGGTCACGGCGGATTTCAAGCTCACGTCGACGCCGTTGTCCCTGAACGAGGTCGTGGTGGTGGGCGCTCGCACGTCGCGCACCGCCACGGAGACGCCGGTGCCGGTCGACGTGATCACGGCGCAGGAGATGACCGAGACGGGCGTGACCGAAGTGAACCAGATGCTCGCGACGCTCGAGCCCTCCTTCAATGCCTCTCAGCAGACGATCGCCGACGGGTCGGACCATGTAAATCCCGCGAGTCTTCGCGGCCTCGGCCCCGACCAGGTTCTGGTGCTGGTCAACGGCAAGCGGCGCTACTCGAGCGCGCTCGTCCATGTGAACGGCACCTTCGGCCGCGGCACCGTGGGGGTCGATCTCAACGCGATCCCCGCGGCGGCGATCGAGCGGATCGAGGTGCTGCGGGACGGTGCCTCGGCGCAGTACGGCTCGGACGCGATCGCCGGCGTGATCAACATCGTGCTGAAGCGACAGACCGAGCATGTAGATGCGAGCAGCACCGTGGGGACGACGCCGGGGGGCACCGCTTTCGGGGATATCACGGACAAGCATGACGGCGACCAGGTAAAAGCGGACGCCAACTACGGTTTCCCGATAGGCGACCGGGGCTTCTTCAACGTCACCGCACAGTATCTCGATCGCGGTGCGACCAGTCGCGCGGCCCCATACTCGGGGAACGACATCTTCCCCGGGATCACCACACAGGCCGGCACCGATTCGGCCCTGCGCGCCAAGAACCTCACTCGCCAGGACTTCACGATGCGCGTCGGGCAGAGTGCGGCGACCGAGGGCATGGCGTTCTACAATGCGGTCGTGCCGCTGGGCGAGACCGCCGAGTTCTACAGCTTCGGCGGTCTCGGGCATCGCGACGGCGTCTCGGCGGGCTTCTTTCGCCTGCCGAGTCAGGA
>QHUT01000124.1 GCA_003222055.1 Gemmatimonadota bacterium | reverse complement strand
CGACAGGTCCTTCCCTTCCCGGGCGAGTCGCGCCTCGCCGATCGGCGTGAGGAGATCCTCCCCTTCGGGGAGCTGCTCCTTGATGCGCCGGTAGAGCCACTTGTGCTCGAGATAAATCACGGGGTCGTCGTCGCGGATCGACGCCTTGATCAGACCCTTCGCGTCGCGGGCGGTGGCCGGATAGACGATTTTCAGGCCCGGGGTGTGGAAGAACGCGGCCTCCGGGTTCTGCGAATGGAACGGGCCGCCCCGCACGTAGCCGCCGCACGGCCCCCGCACCACCATCGGAGTCGCGAGCCCGGCGCGATAGCGCGCGGTCGCCACGTAGTTGGTCAGCATGTCATAAGCGCACGAGATGAAGTCGATGAACTGCATCTCCGCGACGGGCCGCATTCCCATGTGGGCCGCGCCCGCCGCCGCGCCCACGATCGCCGCTTCCGAGATCGGCGTGTCGATCACGCGCTCCTCGCCGAACCGCTTCGCGAATCCTTCGGTCACCTTGAAGGCGCCACCGTACGCCCCGACGTCCTCCCCCAGAATGAACACCCGCGGATCGCGCTCCATCTCTTCCCACAAGCCCTGGCGCAGCGCCTCGAGGTACGTGACGTCGGCCATCAGAGACTCCTGTACCAGTGCCGTGGAGTCCCCGGCGGATCCGCGTACACGCCTCCCAGGGCCGACTCCGGCGCGGGCAGCGGCTCGCCCACGCAGGCATCGGTCGCCTCGTCGATCTCGGCCTTCACCTGCGCGTCGATCGCCTGCAGCTCCCGCTCGTCGGCCCATTCGCCCTGCACCAGGCGCTTCACGTAGCGGTCGACCGGATCATTCTCCTTGGCCCACCAATCGAGCTCGTCCTTGGGCACGTAGTGCTGGTCGTCGTGCTCGGCGTGCCCCTTGCGGCGGTACGTCTTCACCTCGATGAGGTGCACGCCGTGGCCGCGGCGCGCCCGCTCGACGGCGAACCGGGTCGCCTCGTACACCGCGAGCACGTCGTTCCCGTCCACCGTGACGCCCGGAATGCCGTATCCCTTCGCCTTCTCCGCCAGGTCCTTGACCGCGAATTGTTTCTCGGGGGGAGTCGAGTACGCCCAGCGGTTGTATTCCGCGATCACCACCAGGGGCACCCGCTGCACGGCCGCGAAGTTCAGGCCTTCGTGGAAGGTGCCGGTGGAGGTCGCCCCATCCCCGATGTAGACGAGCCCCACCCGCGGCTCGCCCCGCAGCTTGAACGTCAGGGCGATGCCCGCCATGACGGGGACCATGTCGCCCAGGTGCGAAATCTGGCCCAGATAGCCCCGCTCGAGGTCGTTGAAATGGACGTTCAGCTCGCGCCCGCGCGTCGGGCTCTCGGCCTTGGCCATGTACTGGCGGAGGATCTGGATCGGTTGCGCCCCCATCACCAGCATCGAGCCCAGGTTACGGATCAGCGGTGAGAGGATGTCCCGGTTGTGTCCGCGCTCGAGGGCGTACGCCGACGCGACCGATTCCCCCTCCTGGCCGAGCGAGCGGAACAGGCCCCCGATGACCTTGCTCTGGCGATACAAGGCCACCAGGCGCTCCTCCAGGGTCCGAGTGAGCCGCAGGTAGCGATAGATTTCGAGCAGCTGGTCGCGCGTGAGACCGGCCGGCGCTGGCGGGGACTGGGTCGTCGGAGCGGCGCGGGATACCATGACGTAAATTGTAGTGGGCGTCGAACCGCGGGGCCATGCCCCGGGAGGACGCAGGAGACCGTATGGCGACGTTGAAACTGCGCGTGAGCGGTATGACGTGCGGGCATTGCCAGGCAAAGGTCGAGCAGGCGCTCAAGCGGGCGGCCGGCGTGTATTCCGCCGTCGTGGATCTCCAGGCCGGCGAGGCCGAAGTGGATTTCGACGACGACGCCGCGACGACCGACCAGCTGATTGCAGCGATCGAGCGGGCGGGATACGGCGCGCGCGTAGCGGGTTAATACGCGCCGCGCAGCTCGTGACCCGGCTCGACGTGCTTGTGCACCTCGGCGAGAAACCGCTTGGCGAGCCGGTCGAGCTCCGATTCCCCCACCTGATCGGTCGTGACCTGCACCAGCGTATAGTGCCCGCCTTCGGGCCGGGCCGCGATGGTGATGCGGCCCAGCGCGCCGGCGTACCCACGCCGCCGCCCGCCTTCGTCGGCCGGTGCCAGGCGCGTGCCGAAGAACGCCTTGGCCTGCGCCAACACGTCCTGCGGACTCAGCGTCGTCCGATGGAAGTATCTCATGTCCACGCCGGTTTGAAGCGCCGCAGCGTGAGGCTGCTCAGCACCACGCTCAGGCTCGACCACGCCATCGCCGCGCTCGCGAGCACGGGCGAGAGGAGTACGTGAAACGCGGGATACAGCGCTCCCGCGGCGATGGGGATGCCGACGACGTTGTACACGAAGGCCCAGAAGAGATTCAATTTGATGGTCCGCATGGTGCGGCGCGACAGCTGAATCGCGGTGACCACGCCGCGCAGATCGCCGCGGATCAGCGTGACGTCGGACGCCTCCATGGCCACGTCCGTGCCGGTCCCGATCGCGATCCCGACGTCGGCCTGCGCGAGCGCGGGCGCGTCATTGATGCCGTCGCCAACCATGGCCACGCGCTGGCCCTGGCGCTGGCGCTTCTTCACGATGTCCGCCTTCTGCGACGGCAGCACGTCCGCCACCACCTCGTCGATCCCGACCTCGCGCGCCACCGCCTCGGCGCCGCCCCTCGAGTCTCCCGAAATCATGCACACGTCGAGGCCCATCGCTTTCAAGCCGGCAATCGCGTCCTTGGCGGTCGGCTGGATCGGGTCGGAAACGGCGATCACGGCGTGGACCGTGTTGTTGACGACGACCATCACCGGCGTGCGCGCCTGCGCCGCCAGCCGGTCGGCATCTTGTCCCAGGGTGCCGAGCTCCAGGCTCCGCTCCCGAGCGTGCCGCAGCGAGATCACCTCGATGATACGCCGGTCGACCGTGCCACGCACGCCCCGCCCTTCCATGGCCGCGAACTTCTCGACGGGCAACACTTCGACCTGTCGGTCTTTGGCCGCTTTGGCGACGGCGACCGCGAGCGGATGCTCCGAGCGCTGCTCGACGGACGCCGCCCACTGAAGCACTTCGGTGGGCGCGAGCGGCGTGCCGTCGGGCCGCTTGGCCGTGATGACGTGCGTGACGGTGGGCCGCCCGGCCGTGAGGGTTCCCGTCTTGTCGAGCAGCACGGTGCGCACGCCCGACAGCCGGTCGAGCGCTTCGCCCGAGCGGATGAGAATACCGTGCTCGGCGGCCTTCCCCGTTCCCACGAGGATGGCGGTGGGCGTCGCCAGCCCCAGCGCGCACGGGCAAGCGATGATGAGCACGGTCACGAGCGCCACGGTCGCGAACACCAGCGCGGGGTCGGGGCCGACATCGAACCAGAGCACGAACGCCGCGATCGCCAGGGCGATGACGACCGGGACGAACACCCCCGCCACCCGGTCCGCGAGTCGCTGAATCGGGGCCTTGGTCGCCTGCGCGTCCTCGACGAGCTGGACGATCTGGCCGAGGGCGGAGTCCTTCCCGACGCGCGTCGCCCGGAACGTGATACTCCCGGTGGTGTTCAGGGTCGCCCCGATGACCTCGTCGCCGATCTTTTTTCCGACCGGCATCGGCTCGCCGGTGATCATCGACTCGTCCACCGCCGAGGCTCCCTCCGTCACCACGCCGTCGACCGGGATTTTCTCCCCTGGCTTGACGATCACGAGATCGCCCGGCACCAACGCCTCGACCGCGGCCTCGGCCTCCTTGCCGTCGCGCACGACGTGGGCGGTCTTGGCTCGCAGCCCCGCGAGGCGGCGGATCGCTTGCGACGTGCGCCCCTTGGCCCGCGCTTCGAGCAGCCGGCCCAGAAGGATCAGGGCGATGATCGCGCACACCGACTCGAAGTACACGTCCGCCTCGCGCCCCGCGGTCGCGAACAGGCCCGGGGCAAGTGTGGCCGCGAGCGAATACAGGTATGCCGCGCCGGTGCCGACCCCGATGAGCGTGTTCATGTCCGCGGTGCGGTGCTTGAACCCGCTCCACGTGCCGCGATAGAACTGCCGCCCCGACCAGACGACGACCGGCAGCGTCATCACCGCGAGCGCCAGCTTGATCCAGTACGGATCGATCGCGCGCATGCCGGGGAGCGCCTCCTGAACCCGCAGCGCCAACGGCAGCAGCAGTCGCCCCAGAAGATCGACGTTCCAGAGCGTCGCCTGCGCATGACCGGTCATGAGGAGCATGGATCCGAGCATGGTCACCACCGTCGCGACGGCCGCGGCCGCGAATTTCCCCGCGAGGGTGCGGACCTCACGCCGGCGCGCCAGCCGTTCGCGCTCCAGCGGGTCCTCGGCCGCGATCGGCTCGGCGACCTGGAACCCGGCCGCCGTGACCGCGCGCTCGAGGTCCTCCGCGGTCACAGCGCCGAGGACGTAGTCTACGGTGACGGTCTCGGTCGCCTGGTTGGCGGCAGCGCGGACCACGCCCGGCACGCGGCGCAGCGCCTGCTCCAGCGGAGCGACGCTGGACGCATAGTGGAGCTGGTCCACGGCGAATGTGACGCTCGCCCTGCCGCAATCGTACCCGGCGGACCGCACGGTCTTGATCAGCTCGGCGACGTGAGTCCGGGCGTCGTCGTAGTCCACGGCCGCCTTGCCGGTGGCGTAGTTCACGGTCGCGCTCGTGACGCCCGCCGCGCCGCCCAGCGCCTGCTGCACGGTCGTGGCACACGCGGCGCAGCTCATGCCCTCGATCGGGAGCACGATGCGGGCCTTACTCATGGAGCGTGTGGGGTGAGGCCGAGGGACGACGCTCCGCGGTCGCCGGCTCGACCACGAGCAGGCCCTTCAGCATGTTCATGCCGCAGCGGAAGCGGAATTCGCCCGGCTGCGCGGGCGTGAACTCGATGTCGGTGGTCTGAAACGCCGGCAGCGCGGCGTCGATGCCGAAATCCTCGAACACGATCCGCTCCGAGCAGTCGGCGGTCTCGTCGCGGTAGAACTGCAGGCGCACCGGCTTGCCCGCCTGGACCACGACCGTATCCGGTGTATAGCCGCCTTTCACCGTGATCCGCACCTCCTGAACACCGTCGACGCTGGCGGCAGGCGCGGCGGAGCCCCTGGAAAGCAGGAAATACCACAGGACCCAGACAATGGCCGCGAGCCCGGCGGCCGTGACGGCGACCTGCGCAGCGCTCACGCCTTCTCGTAGTACTCGATGCCGAGGTGGGTGATCTGCTCCTCGCCCATGAGCCAGCGGAGGGTGTTCTTCAGTTTGGTCTGCTGGATGAACAGATCGTGCTCGGGGTACAATCCCGGCGCGGTCTGGGGACTCTTGAAATAGAACGAGAGCCACTCCTGGATGCCCGAGAGCCGCGCCCGCTGCGCCAGGTCGAAGAACAGGGCGAGGTCGAGCACGAGAGGAGCCGCGAGAATCGAATCCCGGCACAAGAAGTCGACCTTGATCTGCATCGGGTAGCCGAGCCACCCGAAGATGTCGATGTTGTCCCAGCCCTCTTTGTTGTCCCCTCGCGGCGGATAGTAATTGATCCGCACCTTGTGGAACACGTTGCCGTACAGCTCGGGATACTGGTCGGGCTGGAGGATGTACTCGAGCACGCCGAGCTTCGATTCCTCCTTGGTCTTGAACGACTCCGGATCGTCCAGCACCTCGCCGTCGCGATTGCCGAGGATGTTGGTCGAGTACCAGCCGGCCAGGCCCAGCATCCGGGCCTTGAAGGCGGGCGCCAGCACGGTCTTCATCATTGTCTGGCCGGTCTTGAAGTCCTTGCCCCCGATCGGGAGCGTGCGCTCCTCCGCCAGACGCTGCAGCGCCGGCACGTCGACCGTGAGATTGGGGGCCCCGTTCGCGAACGGCACGTTCTCCATCAGGGCGGCGTAGGCATAGAGCATCGAGGGGGCGATGGCGGGGTCGTTCTGTTCCATCGCCTTCTCGAACGCCGCGAGGCTCTGGTGAGCGGGGCCCGGCGTGAGGAACACCTCCGTCGATGCGGCCCAGATCATCACCAGCCGGTCGGCCCCCGAGCGCCGCTTGAAGTCGCGGATGTCGTGGCGCAGCTGCTCGGCCAGGTCCCGCTTGTTCTTGCCGCTCTTCACGTGCGTCCCGGTGAGCCGCTTGACGTAGCTCTGGTCGAACGCGGCGGGCATGGGCTTGAGCCCCTTGAGGAAATCGGCAATCGGCTCGAGGTGCGGCGGCTCGAGCACGCCGGCCTTGCGGGCGGCGCCGTACGCGTCGTCCGGAATCGGGTCCCAAGCCGCGAACACCAGATCATTCAACTCGGCGAGGGGCACGAATTCCTTGATCTTGGGGCTGCGCTTCTCGGTGCGCTTGCCCAGGCGGATGGTCCCCATCTGCGACAACGATCCGATCGGCAGCCCCGTGCCGCGGCGCACGTTCTCGACCCCCGCCACGAAGGTCGTCGAGACGGCGCCGAGCCCCACCAGCATGACCCCGAGCTTTCCCCTGGCGGGCGCGATGTCCCGACCGGACTGCTGAGCCACGATTACGGTCCTTTCCGACTTTGCAGGGCGGGCGAATGCCCGGGCAGCGTGTCCCGCGAGCGCGGCGGCCGCGGCATGGCCGGCTCCCGGGCGACTCGCGCCACGTAGCGCACGCGCTGCACCACGGTCACGGCGGTCGCGAGGGCCAGCACGACGACGATCCAAAACAACAACGCGCCGCGGTTCCCGGCGCCGAGAAACAGAGTCGGGGCGCCGAGCAGCAGCACTCGCTCGGCGCGCTGCGCGATCCCCACCTTGACGCTCAACCCCAACCCTTCGGCCCGGGCCCGCGTGTACGACACGAGCAGCGAGGCCGTCAGGGCGACGAGACATGCGGCCACGGCGATGGTGACGCGCCCGGGAGCGACGCCGCCCCGCAAGAAGTCGATCGCTATCCCTGAGAACAGGGCCGCTTCGCCCACGCGGTCGAGCGTCGAGTCGTAGAAAGCGCCGAAGGTCGTGACCATGCCTCCCTGCCGGGCCACGCGCCCGTCCACCATGTCGCACAGGCCGGACAAGAGCAGCAAGAACCCGCCCCACCGGGCCCGGCCGAGCGCGAACGCGACCGCCGACGCCACGATCACCAGCGTGCCGAAGGTGGTGATGAGGTTGGGCCGAACGTGCAGGCGAATCAGTCGCAGGGCGAGCGGGTCGAGCAACTTCCCAAAGCCGTCACGCGCCGTCTGCGGGATCACGATCATAGCCGGGAGAAGCTAGCGGGACGGGGCCGGAGTCTCAATAGAGCAAGTACTTGCCGCGCTGCCGCCGGAACCGCGCGAGCGCCGGCTCCCAACTCCGCCACACGGCATCCGCCGCGCGAGCGGCGAGGATCGCGCGACGCAGCTCGCCACCGTCGGCCAACCGGTCGAAGCGCGTCGCGTCGAAGCGCAGCGAGTCCCGGTGGGCCGCCTCGATCGCCGTGAGCACCAGCACGGCGGCGCGCGTCGGATCGTAGCGACGCCGGTCCGTCACCCGCAGCCGAATACCCCGCACTTCCACCCCGTCGTACTTCCCGTCGGTCGGCGTTCTCGGCGTGAACACCACACCGGATACCTCCACGCCGTTCAATCCTTCCTGGGCCCACCGCCCGGCGCCCCGCAGCCGGGGCAATACTGCGCCGGTGTCGAGCCAGGGAGCGCCGATCACCTTGAACGCGAGCGCCGTGCCGCGTCCCACCGACAGATTCGTGCCCTCGAACAGGCAGGTCCCGGGATAGTGCAGGGCGCTCTCCAGGTCCGGCATGTTCGGCGACGGGCGCACCCAGGGCAGGCCGGTATCGTCGTAGTACATCGCGCGCCGCCACCCCGCCGCCGGTACGACGGTGAGCCGGGCATGGATCCCGAACACGTCGTTGGCGAGCCGCGCCACCTCACCCATCGTCATCCCGTGACGCATGGGAACCGGCAGAAAATCCCCGACGCGCTCCACCGCCCGGGCCGCCGCCGGCACGTTCCCCTGCACCGCGACGCCGCCGACGGGGTTCGGCCGGTCGAGCACCACCATCGGCTTGCCGCGGCGCGACGCCTCCTGCAGCAACACGACGGCGGTGGTGGGATAGCTGTAGTAGCGGGCGCCGATGTCCTGCAGGTCCACGAGCACGACGTCGACGCTGTCGAGCGCCGCGATCGCGGACAGGGGCGTCCCGCCGTAGAGACTGTAGATTGGTAGGCCGGATGCGGAGTCGACCGCGTCGGGGAGCCCCGGGCGGTCCTCCGTGCCGCGCAACCCGTGCTCCGGGCTGAGAATCACCAGGAGACGCACTCCGGGGGTCCCGCGCACCAGATCGATGTCGCGCTGACCCAAGCGGTCCACCCCGGTTTGGTTGGTGAGCAGCGCGACGCGCTTGCCGGCCACGAGACCGATCGAGTCCGAGAGCAGCACTTCGATCCCCGGCCGCACCTGCGCCGCCCCAGGCGCGGCGCACACCAGCCCCAGCAACAGCGAGAGAGAATGCGAGCGCATAGACTCCTGATCCTTACGGCGGTGCTCGGCTGTGCCGGCGGTCGAACGGTCGGTCGGACGGCCCAGCCCGTCCCTCGTCCCGCGTCCCCAGTCCCCGCGGCTTCCGTCGATTCGCTGCTCGCCACCCTCACCGTTCGCCAGCGCGTCGGACAGGTCGTCGTCCCGTGGCTCTCGGGAAGTTACACCGCATTCGACGATTCGCTGTTCCAAGTCGCGGCGCGCTGGGTCGACTCCCTCGAGGTGGGCGGCCTGATCATCTCCGTCGGGTCGCCGCTCGACATCGCGGCCAAGCTGAACGCCCTGCAGCGGCGCTCCCGGCTGCCGCTGCTCGTCTCGGCGGATCTCGAATGGGGCGCCGGGATGCGCGTGGTGGGCGCCACGGCATTCCCCCAGATCATGGCGGTCGGCGCCACCGGCGACCCGCGGGACGCCTACACCATCGGTGCCGCCGCCGCCGTGGAAGGCCGCGCGGTCGGCATCCACGTCAATTTCGCGCCCGACGCGGATGTCAACAACAATCCCGCCAATCCGATCATCAACGTCCGCTCGTTCGGGGAGGACCCACGCACCGTGTCGCGGCTCGTGACGGAATACGTCCATGGGCTGCACGATCACGGCATGCTCGCCACCCTCAAGCACTTTCCCGGCCACGGCGATACGCAGATCGACTCGCACATCGGTCTCCCGTTAATCCCGTCGGGGTACGCGCGGCTCGACTCCATCGAGCTCGTGCCGTTCCGCGCCGGCATCGCCGCCGGGGCGGACGTGGTGATGAGCGCGCACATCGCGTTTCCGGCGTTGACGGGCTCGGATGAGCCGGGTACCCTCTCGGCCGCCGTTCTCACCGGCCTGCTGCGCGACTCGCTGCGCTTCCCGGGTCTCGTGGTGACCGACGCGCTGACGATGGGCGCCATCGTCGCAAAGTACGGCGCCGGCGAGACCACCGTGCGGGCGTTTCTCGCCGGCTCCGACCTCCTGCTCATGCCGGCCGATCCCGATTCCGCGGTCGCCGCGATGACGACGGCCGTCGCGACCGGCCGCATCACGCCGCAGCGGCTCGAGCAATCGGTGCGCCGCGTGCTCGAGATCAAGCGTCGCCTGGGGCTGTTCCAGAGCCGCACGGTGCCGCTCGATTCCATGATGCTCGTGGTCGGCGCCAGGCGGTTCCAGGACCAAGCGGACGACGTCGCCGTGCGCGCCCTGACGCTGGTGCGGGACGTGGGAGGACGGCTGCACGCGGTGCGCGCGCACCGCAGCCGCCTGGCGCTGATCGCCTACGCCGACGAGAACAACGGCGGCGTGGGACAGACCATGGCGCAGCTGCTGCGCCAGGGCGGCGACACGGTCGAGTACTTCCGGTTGTGGCCGATGTCGGGCACGCTCTCGTACGATTCCGCGCGCGCCGTGATCGCGCGGGCCCCGGGGACGGTGTTCGCCGCCAACGTACGCCCCCTCTCCGGGCGCGGCACCATCGCTCTCCCCGACTCGCTCGCGGCCCTGATCAGCGCCACCGATTCCACGCGCCCCACCGTCGTGGTCTCGCTCGGCAGCCCGTACTTGTTGAATCAGGCGCCCGGCGCGAAGGCCTATCTCGTCGCCTGGAGCGGCGTGCGTGCGTCGGAGCGCGCCGTGGCGCTCGCTTTGCTCGGCAGGGTCCCGATCACGGGACACCTCCCGATCCGCATCCCCCCGGCCTATCCGCTGGGGTGGGGCGTCGTGATCCCCGACGCACAGCCGTGACGCGGCGCGCCATGCTCGCGGTCCTCTGGGTCGGAGGGCTCGCCGTCGGCTGTAGGGGGTCGGCGGCGGCGCCGGCCCCGCGGAGCGCCGCGATCCCGGCCGCGGCACCTGTATCGCTCGGCTTCGATAGCCTGCGCCTGGCGAGCGTGGTCGACTATCTGCGGGCCGCAGCCGACAGCGGCGCCTTTCCCGGCGCCGTGCTCGCGGTCGGTCGACATGGCCGCCTGGCGCTGCTCGCCCCCGTGGGGGCTTACGGCGTGAGCGACCGCCGCCCCGTGCAGGCGGGCACGATCTACGACCTCGCCTCGCTCACCAAGGTCGTCGGCCTGACCACCGCGTGCATGCTGCTCGCAGATGAGGGAAAGCTCGCGCTCGACGCGCCGGTCCAGCGTTACCTGCCCGAGTTCGTCGGGGCCATGAAAGACCGCGTGACCATCCGGCATCTCCTGACGCACTCCGCGGGCCTGGCGGCCGATTTGCCGCTCTACGACTCGACGCGGACGCGCGCCCAGGCGCTCCACGCCGTGGATACGACCACGCTGCTCGCGCCGCCCGGAACGACGTACCGCTACTCCGACCTGAGCGCCATCGTGCTGATGCAGGTGGTCGAGCGACTCGCCGGCGAGCCACTCGACCGCTTCCTCGCCCGGCGCGTGTTCGGACCGCTCGCCATGCCCTCGACCCGATTCCTCCCCCCGGCGGGGTGGCGGGACCGCATCGCGCCGACCGAGAACGACACCGTCTTCCGCCATCGCCTGCTCGTGGGCGAGGTCCATGACGAGAGTGCGGCGCGGCTGGGCGGCGTGTCGGGAAACGCCGGGCTGTTCTCGAACGCCCTCGACCTGTCGCGCTTCGCGGCGCTGTTGTTGAACGGCGGTGCGTGGGACACGCTGCAGCTGATCCGCGCCGAGACGATCGCCGAGTTCACGCGGCGCCAGGACGGCGTTCCGGGCTCGACGCGCGCGCTCGGCTGGGACACACCCTCGGACTCCGGGTACTCGAGCGCCGGGACCCGGCTGTCGCGCCGGGCGTTCGGCCACACCGGCTTCACGGGAACGTCGATCTGGCTGGACCCCGAGCGCGATCTGTTCATCATCCTGCTCACGAACCGCGTCAACCCCACGCGCGCCAATGCGATGATCCTGCACGTCCGGTCGCAGGTCGCGGACCTGGTGGTGGACGCCCTCACCCATCCGGAGCTGTAGCCGGCGCGCTCACTCCACGACCGTACTCCACCCGCGGCGTGACAAGTCGCGGTAGATGACGGCGCCCGCGACGCCGCTGAGCGCGAGCAGCAGCAGA
>QHUT01000075.1 GCA_003222055.1 Gemmatimonadota bacterium | reverse complement strand
ACTACGCGGTGGCGGGGCCGGCGCGGCGGCACTTGCATCGGAGCGTGGGGGAGGTGCTGGAGGTACGGAGGGACGAGGTCGGGGGGTCGGCTAATTTGGAGGTGGCGTGGCACTTCTTGCGGGGAGGCGCTCCCGATCGTGCCGCAAGCAGTGCAATCAGGGGCGCTGAAGGTGCCATCTCTTCCGGAGCCCTGATCGAAGCAGAGCAGATTTTGGAGGTCCTGCTTCGAGAGCAGGGCACGGAGGGCGCGACGCAGCCTCTCCTCCTTCTGCTCGCTAGAGCTCTCGTGGGTCAGTCCCGAGCAGAGGCGGCGACCTCAGTTCTCACCCGTCTTGCCCAGGAACGGGGCCTCTCGAAGCCCGCACAGGCACTCACGGCTAGGATGCGGGCTACAGTCGAGTACCTCATGAATCGGGAGCCCGGGTCTGCGTATTGCGAGGCCGCAGACAGGGCCCTCGACGCAGCACAAGAAACTGCCGACCTAGAGCTAATCGGTAACGCACTCTTCGAGTGCGCTCGATCAGGTGTGAATGCGGGTAATGAAGCAAGGGTAACTGAAGTTCGCCGCCGGACCGAGGACGCGATTGCTCAGTTGGGAAAGGATACACCACCAATCCTGCGGTACACGAAGGCATACTGCGACTTTTTCTTCTTCGAGCTCGCTTCGGCCGCAAGGGAGCTGGAAAGTGCGATCAACGCGCTGAACATCCGACGGGACCCAGTTGCCCTCTCACTCGCCTACACGGGTTATGGAACGTGTAAGTCGGGGCTCTGTGAGTTCGACACTGCGTGCGAAGCATATGATAAGGCTTTGCAGTTGAACATGAGAATCGGGGACGATGTCAGGTCCGCGATGATATTGTCTAACGTTTGTGTTGCAAGGCTCCATCAAGGAGACTTCGCATCGGCAGTGACATTTGGTCAGCGCGCCGTCGCAGTCGCGTCGCGTTCCCTGACGCCCCGTTCGGTGGCGATGCACTTCAATTTGGCTTCTGCACTCCTGATGAGTGGTGATCAAGAAGGTGCACAACGGGCCGTCGTCGCGGCGGAACGCGCCCTTCGCAACGAGCGAAGCTGGACAACCAACATGGAATTCCTCTTGGGCTACGCGTGCTTCGCAATCGAGACTGGTGACGTGAGCTTAGCCTTGCAGTCGATCGAGTCCGCAGAGCGCCTTGCCTGGGGGAAGGAGAAAGCAGTGCCAAACACCGGACTCTTCGACAAGTTGAGAGTGTACCGACTGGCACACACAAGCGGCCCGGACTCCGCGCGACCTGTCGTCCTCGAGGGCCAGCAGAAGTACCGAGACCGTCATCCGTTCTACTACCTGGACCTTATTGCGTGCGGCGCCTGGCTAGACCGGCTGTCTCTAGGGCGTTACACCGCCGATAGTGAGAGTGCACTCACTCTCTTTGAGAAACTTGGAGCCCGAGGGCTGCGGGCCATCCTCGTGGCGCAGGGACTCCTCGTGTAAACCGTAATAGATCAATCGGACAGGCTTGTTCAGGGCATTCGTGGGACTTCGCATGGCACCACTCAGCGCCACGTGACCGGCGACTGGAATCAGTGTGCGATTCGCTGCGCCCAGGCTGGCCTCGTCGCCCGAGAAGATTCGGCATCAGATTCGGGGAAGCGCCGATCCAACCCCAGCAGCCTGCGGATACTCCCTGATTTCGCAACTAATCTCACAAGATCTGGGTCGAACTGACGGCCCGCGTACTTTTCCAGCTCTTCAACTGCGCGCGCCAGACTCATTGCCCTTCGGTAGGGCCGATCAGTGGTCATGGCGTCGATCGTGTCGGCCACCATGATAATACGTGCGCCCATAGGGATCTGATCGCCGGCCAATCCCTCCGGGTATCCCGTCCCGTCGAAATTCTCGTGATGATGACGAATCATGGCCTCCACGTCGCCGCGGAGTCGCGTGGCTGTTGCAACAAGCTGAGCGCTACGCGTCACGTGGGTTCGCATCGTCATCATTTCCTCCGCCGTTAGTTTTCCTTCCTTCCTAAGCAGAGGAGCGAATTCTTCATAGATCTTTCCGACGTCGTGCAGCAAGGCAGCACGCTTGATGCCATCGAGGTCCCTCGCGGGGAGCCTCAACTCTCTGGCTATCGCAAGGGCGTATTCTGAAACACGGCGAGAGTGGCCTGATGTGTAGGGATCGCGCGCCTCCATGGCCTTTACCATCAACTCAAGCTTCTCTTCCAACTCCTCTTGCAACTGCTGATTCATTTGGTAGAGCTGACGCACCAAGAACAGAGGGAATATCAGGATGGCTATGCCGAGTAGCTGTAGCTTCGCATATAGAAATACAAGAAGGATCGCCAAAGTGCTGGACAAGGCGTCGGTTGCTATGGTGTCCTTCCCAATCCTGTCCCACGCCTCCCCTAGAGAGACATCGCTACTCATCGACACCGCGAGCGCCACACTCCCCTGGTTGACGATGAAGAACGTGAATACGAGTGCTGCGAACGGGATCAACGCGAAGTCGAAGACGTCTGAACTCACCACGCCGCCAAGGGACACATAGACGAGGGCCCCGAGGCCTGTGGCGAGCATGTATTGCGCAGTGTTGAACCAGACTCTGACTGCTGGTTTGTGCCGAACCAGAGATTCGACCACCAGAGCCGTGATACCCGCAACTAGCATGGGCCAGGGATGCCGGAACAGCGGGACAGACGCGATGAGGGGAATGAACCCTACCGACGTGCTAACCTTCGCGAACGGAAGACGAGACGAGAACGAGTCGCAGACAATTCCAAGGATTGCGAAGGCAGCAAGGGCATTCCAAAACTTCGATGGAAATGGTCCCGGCGCCTCCCATCCGGGAAGAATCAGGAGGCTGAGGGCGGCGAGGGAAACTACGCCGACAAGAGCGTAGATTTTGACGGCGTGAAACCTATGACGCATAGCCTCGCTCTTCGTCGGAACCGCGCGAGTACGACTGAAAAAGGGAAGGGCCCCTATACCGACTCACCACGCCACCAGACCGCCGAGAAACACCTTAGCAAAAAGTGCTCCGAGCACAGTCAACATTGAGCGTCACCCCCTCCGAGATACTGCGAGTCTCTAAGGACCGCTAGGAGTGGCACGCCTCGCTATGGCGTACCCGACGCTCCGCTCGTCGTCTTTTCGCTCAGCTCCGCTCGTTGGTAGCGGTGACCAGGGGCCCCTTTTTTCGAGATGTCTCTATGTGGCTCGCCGGCTCCCCAGTGGCCCGGCACAGCCCAAAACCGTCAAATCCGCCAAAACCGTCAGTTCGACGACCCGCTACGCCACCTTGCGCCGCTTCAACGCCTGCTGCATCGCCTCCACCACCGCCTGCATCCCCTCCACCTTGTTCACGATCGTCTTCACGCCCATCTCCCGCAGCTCCACCGCCGCCCGCTCCGGCATCCCGCCCGTGACCACGATCACCTCGACATTCAGCTGGCGTCCCGGCTCGAGCAGCCGGCGGATCACCTCCGGCGCGTTCAAGTCCGGCAGGCTGTAGTCCAGCACGATCAGCGTCGGCTGCACCCGCCCGATCTCGAGCAGCGCGTCCACCCCCGTCGCCGCCTCCACCACCTCCACGTCCAGGTCGGACCGCTCGATCGTCAGCACGAGGGCCTTCAGGTAGCCCGGATCGTCGTCCACCACCACCACCGTCGCCTGCCCGTTCCCATGCGTCAGATCCGGCGGCACGGCCATGTCGTGCGCCCGCAGAAACGCCGCGAGATCGTCCGTCTCCACGCGCCGGCGCCCCGTCGGTGTCTTGTGCCCCTTCAGCAGCCCCTGGTCGATCCAGTTCGCTACCGTCGCCGGCGACACCTGACAGACGCGCGCCACGCGCTGCGTGCCCCAATACCGCTTCTGTTTAGGCAAACTCACAGAACACGAAATACCACCAAAACGGGAACTGCGCAAGGGGGTTTGTAGAATCTGCGCAACAACGAGGTGGGGTGTACATCTAATATCAATAAGTACAATAACTTACAGCGCTAGAACGGCTCCTCCAGGCGCCGGTTCACCGCCGCGCATCCGCCCACCTGTTGGTCGCATCCAACACCGCCAGCACCGAGCTCCGCTCCGGGCTCTCCTTGATCTCGCACGTGCCCGTCAGCAGTTGCGCCTCCCGGCCGCCCAACCCGTGCACCGCCACGAGCACGAATTTCCGATCGAACGCCTCGATGATCTGCGCCCCCTCGAGCGCCACGGAGTTGTCCGGCAAGAGCTCGTCGAGACAGAGCGACGCCGCGCGCGCTGCCGCCTCCACGCGGTTCCGCACCGTGTCCGTCCCCTGCTCCTCTGACTCCGCATCCCGCCCCTCGAACGACAGTTTCACGCGGATCAGCACCCGCTGCGGCCGCTCCGAGGGCCGTACCTCGAGCCCCTGGAAGATCACCACGCGCTTCTTGGCGCGGGTGCGCACCGCCTCCTCCTGCATCTGCTCGATGGGCCGCACGTCGGCGGTCTGGGCCACGCTGATCTTGCGGTGGTCGATCTTGACGCCCAGCTGGGCCATGAGCGCCGACTCGATGTTCCGCACCACCTGCTTGGGCTGCATGTCGCTGGTGGTGAGCACGTGGATCTCGCTCACCTCGCCCAGGGGCGTCACCACCACGCGGGCCGACAACACGCCGGTGAGGCCCGCGATCAGGTTCTCGGCGCGCTTCACTCCCCACGGGTCGGGTGCCTGGGCCGCGGGCGTGACGGGGAGCGCGTCGCGCGCTTCCGCGCCGCCTCCGCCTTGCGTCTCCGTCGGATTCAGTGGCGTCACGTCACGCTGCTCCCGTGGCAACCTGGTTGCGTCCCATGGCTTTGGCGCGGTACAGCGCGCGGTCGGCCGCCACCAGCACGTCCTCCCGCTCGGGCCCCCGCGCGGGCGACAGCTCCGCTACACCGATGCTCACCGTCACGAGGCCCGCGGGATAGCCCAGGTCGCGCCCCATCACCTCCACGCCGGTGCGGACCTTGTCGGCCACCACCCGCGCACCCTCCACCCCGGTGTGCACCACCACGAGCACGAACTCGTCGCCGCCGTAGCGCGCCGCGAGGTCGGTGGTGCGGATGTGCGCCGCGCATTCCCGCGCGGTGCTCTTCAGCACGTCGTTCCCCGCCTCGTGGCCGAACCGGTCGTTCACCTGCTTGAAGTTGTCCAGATCCACGAACAGCACCGCGAACGGATCCTGGGTGCGGTCGCTGCGCGCCACCTCGCTCGCCAGCCGGTCGCGCAGCACCCGGTACGTCGCGAGTCCCGTGAGCCCGTCCACGGCCGCCTGGAGCTGCGCCTGCCGGCCCACCTTATCGAGGTAGGGCGGGCACGATTTGAGGGTGGTCCGCCCCGTTGCCGCCGACTCCGCGAACGCGCGGCAGGTGGCGTAGCCGCACGCGCCGCAGTCCCACGGCCGGCCATTGGGCGCGAGCCCGATCTCGGTCAATACGGCTTCGACCGCTTCGGCCGGCGGCCGATGGCCGTTGCGCAGGATCAGGAACGCCTCGCCCACGCGTACGCCGCGCGCCACGGCTTCCTCCACCACGGGACCCCGCGCCCGCACCGGCTCCGTGGCCCCCACGATCTCGCGCCGACGGAACAGCTCGTTGCGCGGGCCCAGGAGCGGGTGGTCGAGACACCCCTCGCACGGCAGGATGTCCACGAACCCGACATCGATGCGGTCCACCGCCACCGCCCGGGCGATCGCTTCCAGCCCCCCCAAGCCGCGCAGCTTGCGGAAGCGCCGGCTCGCGTGCGTCTCCTCCATGAGCAGCTCGAGCGGCAACCCGCCCGCGGTGCTCAGGTGTCGCCGCCGCTCCTCGGGCACCCGGGTGAAATACGGCGCCTGGGCCTCGACCTTCACGTCGCGGCGCCGGAACACGTCCGCCAGCTCCTCGAACGTGATCGCGGCATCCACGTCACGCCCCCCCTCGGTGAGACACACGCCCGCGTACACGATCGGCGTGTCCGCGCCATGTAGCTCCCTCAAGTAGCGCGCCTCCGCCGCGATCGGCGTAGCGATCGGCGCCAGGTACGGGATCAGCTCCGGGTATTGCGTCCGGACCGTTTCCACGATCACCGGGCACGTCGAGCGAATCATGCTCCCCCAGCCTTGGTCCGCCCATAGCGTCAGGTACTCCTTGGCCACCAGTTCGTCGCCCAGCACGCCGCGGTGCACCGTGCGGAATCCCGCGGCGTAGCAGGCGTTCACCACCTGCTCCGGCGTCGCCGGATAGAAGAACACCGCGCACTCGACCGAGAGGATGAGCGCGGCCCGGCCCGACAGCGCCAGCTCGATCGCGCGCGACACGTCGCCCGTGGCCTTGATCGCGTCATGCGGGCAGGCGGGCAGGCAGAGCCCGCAGCGCGTGCACGTCTCGTCCACGATTCGGATCTGGGTGCCTTCTACGGCGACGGCGTCGGCAGGGCACACTCGCACACACGCCATGCACGCCACGCAGAGTCCCGGATCGATCTTAAAGTCCACGTCTCATCGGGCCGGGGCGCGGCGGCGCAGTTAAAGAGTGCGTACCAGGGCGTCCTAACATGTGACCGCCATCACACCCTGTCAATGGGTACACGAGGGCAACACCTTGTCGGATTGTCACTTACACCTATGCCAGAGCGTATTCCTTGAGCTTGCGATACAGCGTGCGCTCGCCGATCCCCAGCACCTCGGCTGCCTTACGCCGATTGCCCTTGGTTTCGCGCAGCGCGGCCTCAATGGCTACCCGCTCCACCTCCGCCATTGTCATGCCGGGCCGATACAGCACCTCGGGCTCCGACGCGGGCTCGGCTTCGACCGGCGCGGTGGGGCTAAGTGCAGACCCGGGGCCCACCTCGATGACCTCGACCCGCTGGGGTCGCTCCTCCAGCCGCCGCCGTAGCTCTTCGACCTGTAACTTGAGCTCCACAAGACTGCGGAAGATGAACTCCAGCTCCTGGCCTGCCACGTCGCGCGTCGCGCCCACCAGGCGCATCGGCAGCCCCCGCCCGCGCTCGCGGATGTCACGGGGGATGTCGTCGGCGCGGATCTCTCCCTCGGGCGCCAGGACGACCATCGACTCGATGAGATTGCGCAGCTGGCGGATGTTGCCGGGCCAGTCGGCGTCCACCAGGATCTGCAGGGCCTCGGGGGTGATGCCGCGGAACGTGCGATCGTGCTCCCTGGCGAATTCGGCGATGAAGCGGCGCACCAGGAGCGGGATGTCGGCCTTGCGCTCCCGCAGCGGCGGCAGATAGATGTAGAGCACGTTGAGGCGGTAGAACAGGTCGTCCCGGAATCGCCCCAGGGCGACCTCTTCCTTCAGCGACTTGTTGGTCGCGGCGACCACGCGGACGTCCACCTTGATGGGCTGCGTGCCGCCGACGCGGAAAAACGTCTGGTCCTCGAGCACGCGCAGCAGCTTGACCTGGGTGGCGGGCGGCATCTCGCCTACTTCGTCGAGGAAGATGGTGCCGCCGTCCGCCAGCTCGAAGCGACCGAGCCGCCGCTCCGCGGCCCCGGTGAATGCCCCCTTCTCGTGGCCGAACAGCTCGCTCTCGAGCAGCGTCTCGGGGATCGCGGCGCAGTTCACCGCGATGAATGGTTTGGCGCGCCGCGTCGACAGGTCGTGGATGGCGCGCGCCACCAGCTCCTTGCCGGTGCCTGATCCCCCCTCCACCAGCACGGTGGCGCTCACGGGCGCCATCTGCTCGATCTTGACGAGCACTTCCTGAATGGCCGGGGACTCGCCGATGATGCCGGTCCGCTGCTGCAGCTTGCGGCGGTCGATCAGCCGGCGCACGGTGGCGGTGACTTCCGCCGGATCGGCCGGCTTGGAGAGATACCCGGTCAGGCCGAGCCGCCGGGCGAGTCCCTTGGCGTCGGGGTCGGTCTGCTCGACCAGGCCGAGCGTCGAGATCGAACGGTCGCGCGCCAGGCCGAGCAGCTGGGCCGCACCCGACTCGTGCAACCCCCCCGTCACGACGATGCAGTCGGGGGCGGGCTCCCGCCGGATCACCTGGCGCGCCTCGTCGAGCGTATGCGCCAGCGTGGTGTTGAACCCTGTCGCTTCGAGGCTCGCGTTGATGCGGACGGCGTGCTCCAGATCGTCCGTGGTGACGAGGATGCGGTCAGCCATCTGCTTCGGTGCGCGGTGCGCCGTGCGCGGTTGCCGCCCCACTCACGAGCGCCACAGCGTGGTCGAGAAGGCTCTCGAGCACGGCAAGCCCGTCCTTCACGCCTCCGGGGGATCCGGGGAGGTTCACGATCAGCGTCTTGCCGCGGGTGCCCGCCACTCCGCGGGACAGCCAGGCGCGTGGGAACCCCGGGGCGGCGGCGCACCGCAGCGCGTCGGCGATGCCCGGCGCGAGCCGATCGAGCACCGCCTCCGTCGCCTCCGGCGTCACGTCGCGTGCGGTGAGGCCCGTTCCCCCGGTCGTGAGGACGACGTCGACCTCACCCGAGTCCGCCCAGCGCGCGAGCTTGCCGGCAATGCGATCGGTCTCGTCGGGCACCACGCTCCGTACGACCACCTCGTACCCGTGGTCGCCAGCCCACCCGACGATCGCGTCACCGGACGTGTCGGCGCGCTGGCCCAGGGCACCAAGGTCACTGATGGTCAGAATCCCGATCCGCATCAACCTCCACCATTCTCCACCGTCTATTTCTTTGTCCTTCTCGGCACGAACGGCAGCGCCACCACTTCCGCGGCCGCCCGCTTGCCGCGGACGTCGATCGCGAATCCTGCGCCCGGCTTGGCGTGGGCGACCGGCAGATACGTCATCCCGATGGCACAGTTGACCGTGGGCGTGACCGTGCCCGAGCGCACGACGTCCACCTGCGTGCCGTCCAGGTACACCCCGTAGCCGTGCCGAGCGACGACCTTGGGCTCGACCAGCTTGAAGCCCACCAGCCGCCGCTTCACGCCGTCGAGCTTCTGACGCTTGAGCGCGGCGAGTCCGGTGAAGTCGGCCCCCTTGTCGAGCTTCACGATCCAGCCGAGGCCGGCCTCGTAGGGCGTCACCCCGGCGTCGATGTCGCTGCCGTACAAGGGGTATCCCGCCTCGAGCCGCAGCGTGTCGCGCGCGCCCAGTCCGCAGGGCCCGGCCCGGCCCGCTCCGACCAGCGCATGCCACAGCGTTTCGGTGTCGGCCGCCCGGGCATACAGCTCGAAGCCGTCCTCGCCGGTGTACCCGGTGCGCGAGATGAAGCACTCCACGCCGGCGACCTTCCCTTGCGCGAAGTGGTAATAGGGAATCATGGCCACGCCCACGGTCGTGAGCGGCGCGAGTAGCGTCTCGGCCGCGGGGCCTTGGACCGCCAGGAGCCCGGTCTGGTCCGAGATGTCGCGCAGCCGCACATTCGCGCCGCGCTTTTGCGCCACGATGTGGTCCCAGTCCTGCGCGATGTTCGCGGCGTTCACCACCAGCATGACCCGGTCTTCGAAGCGATAGACCAGGCAATCGTCCACGAAGGTGCCCTGGTCAGTCAGGATCGCGGAGTATTGGGCCTGTCCCGGGCGCAGCGCTCCGACGTCGTTGCACGTTGCCCGTTGCACGAAGGCGTTGCGGTCCGGGCCCGAGACCTCGAATTCGCCCATGTGGGATACATCGAACACCCCCACACGCTCGCGCACCGCCCGGTGCTCGGCGGCGATCCCGGACGGGTAGCTCACGGGCATCTCGTACCCGCCGAACGGCACCATCTTGGCGCCGAGGGTCATGTGGATCTTGTACAGCGGCGTGCGCTTCGGACTCTCCATGGTCTACCCTAACCCATCAGCGTCGCGAGCAGAGCCTTCTGGACGTGTAGCCGGTTTTCGGCCTCGTCCCACACGCGCGATTGCGGGCCATCGATCACCTCGGTCGCGACCTCTTCGCCGCGGTGCGCCGGCAGGCAGTGCAGAAAAATCGCCTTCGGGTCGGCGAGTTTCATGAGCTCGGCGTCTACCGTGTACCCCCGGAACGCGTTGCGTCGGGCTTCGGCTTCCTCCTCCTGCCCCATCGAGGCCCACACGTCCGTGTTCACCACCTGGACGCCTTCGATCGCCTCCTCGGGGACCTCCGCGATCGAGACGCACGCCCCCGCGGCCTTAGCGCGGTCGAAGATCCGCCGGTTCGGCTCGTAGCCTTCCGGGCAGGCCAGCCGCAGCTCGAACCCGAGCACCTCGGCCGCCTCGATCCAGCTGTTCGCCATGTTGTTGCCGTCGCCCACCCAGGCGATCCGCTTGCCTTCCCACCCCCCCAGCGCCTCGCGCACGGTGAAGAGATCGGCGAGCACCTGGCACGGGTGCGACAGGTCGGTGAGGCCGTTGATCACGGGGACGGTGGCGTGCCGGGCCAGCTGTTCCACCTCGCCGTGGTCGAATGTGCGGATCATGATCCCATCCACGTAGCGCGACAGCACCCGTGCCGTGTCCGGGATCGGCTCCCCCCGCCCGATCTGGATGTCGCGGGAGGAGAGAAACAGCGCCTGGCCGCCGAGCTGATAGGTCCCCACCTCGAACGACACCCGGGTGCGGGTACTCGACTTGGCGAAGATCATCGCCAGGGTCTTGCCGGCGAGGGGGGTCTCCCGATACGCACCGGCCTTCATACGGCCGCTGAGGTCGAACAGCCGCAGAATCTCATCCCGAGTGAGGTCGGTGATAGCGAGGAAGTCGCGTTTGCTCATGGACTCCCCGTGAGGCGGTCAAAATGACAGGGGGCGGCTGCTAATTCTACCCGCGGGGGAATGCCCAGACAAGCGGTCGGCTTTAGAGGATGTAGCGGCGCAGGTCCTCGTCCTCGACGATCTTCGCGAGCCGCTCCCGCACCCGGGCGGCGTCGAACTTGATGCGCTTCTCCGCGAGGTCGGGCAGCTCGAACAGCACGTCCTCGAGCAAGTTGGTCATGACGGTGTGCAGCCGGCGGGCGCCGATGTTCTCCATGCGCTCGTTGGCCTTGGCGGCGATGCGGGCGATCTCCTTGATGCCGTCGGCGGTGAACTCGAGGGTCGCGCCCTCGGCGGCGCACAGCGCGGCGTACTGCTTGGTGAGGGCGTTTTCGGGCTCCGTCATGATGCGGACGAAGTCCTCTTCGGTGAGCGGCTGCAGCTCCACGCGGATCGGGAAGCGTCCCTGCAGCTCGGGAATCAGGTCCGAAGGCTTGGAGACGTGGAACGCGCCGGCGGCGATGAAGAGCACGTGGTCGGTGCGGACGTAGCCGTAGCGCGTCTGGACGGTCGAGCCCTCCACGATGGGGAGCAGGTCGCGCTGCACGCCTTCGCGCGACACGTCGGGCCCGACGGTGCCGCGCTCCCCGGCGATCTTGTCGAGCTCGTCGATGAAGATCACGCCGTGGTTCTCGACCCGGTCCAGAGCCTCGTTCACCACGTCGTCCATGTCGACGAGCTTCTTGAGCTCCTCGTCGACCAGGATGCGCCGGGCTTCGTGCAGGTGCACGGTGCGACGCTTCTTTTTCTTCGGCATCACGTCCTGCAGCCACTCGGTGAAGTTGAAATCCGGGCCCTCCATGCCCTGCGGCGGCTGCATCATCTCGAGCATGGGGAAGCCCTGCTGCTGCACCTCGATCTCCACCTCGCGCTCCTCGAGCTTTCCCTCCTTGAGCTGCTGGCGCAGCTTCTCGCGGGTGCGGCGGCGGCGCTCCTGCGCCTCGACGTCGCCCTCGGTCGCCTTCGGGGTCACGTCGCCCTTCGAAGACACCACGAACAGCGGGGCCTTGTCTCCTCTCCCCTCGCCCTTTTCCCCGGGGCTCGGGGTCGGGGCCTGGGGGAGGGCCGGCACCGGTGGCAGCAGGATATCCAGCAACCGCTCCTCGGCCCGCGCCTCGGCTTCGGGGTAGACGTCGTCTTCGCGCTCGGTGCGGACCATGTTGATCGACACGTCGACCAGCTCACGCACCATGGATTCGACGTCGCGTCCCACGTAGCCCACCTCGGTGAACTTCGACGCTTCGACCTTGAGGAACGGCGCGCCGGCCAGCCGCGCCAGCCGCCGCGCGATCTCCGTCTTCCCGACGCCGGTGGGGCCGATCATGATGATGTTGTTCGGCAGGATCTCGTCGCGGATATCTTCGGGGGCCTGGGTGCGGCGCCAGCGGTTCCGCACCGCGATCGCCACGGCCTTTTTGGCGACTTCCTGGCCGACGATGTAGCGATCCAGCTCCGCCACGATCTTGCGGGGCGGCAGCTCCTCCAGCCATGGGAGCTGCTCCTCCTGCTCCGGCGCGGCGGTGGGGGTCTTCTCGTCGGGGACGCGGGTCGGGCCGGCCATCAGAGCTCCAGAATGGTGATGTGCGTGTTGGTGTACACGCAGATGTCGGCGGCGATCTCGAGCGAGCGCTGCACGATCTCTTTGGGCGAGAGCTTCGACTGCTGCAGCAGCGCCCGCGCCGCGGCGAGGGCATAGTTGCCGCCCGACCCGATCGCCAGGACGCCGTCGTCGGGCTCGATCAGCTCGCCCGACCCCGAGATCACGTAGCCGTGCTCCTTGTCGGCCACCACGAGCAGCGCCTCGAGGCGGCGCAGCACGCGGTCCGAGCGCCAGTCCTTGGCGAGCTCGACGGCCGCACGCGGCAGGTTGCCGGGGTAGCGCTCGAGCTTCTCTTCGAACTTCTCGAACAGCGTGAACGCGTCCGCGGACGCTCCCGCGAAGCCGGCGAGGATCTTCCCGCCCTTGAGCGCCCGGACCTTGTTCGCGTTCGCTTTCATTACGGTGTCGCCGAGCGTCACCTGGCCGTCGCCGCCCAGGGCCACGCGCCCGTCGCGACGCACCGCGAGAATCGTCGTGCTGTGAATGCCGGTCATGTGCCTCACGCCCGGGGATGGGCCTGATGGTACACCTTCTTCAAGCGCTCCACCGAAGTATGAGTATACACCTGCGTGGTGCCGAGCGAGGCGTGGCCCAGCAGCTCCTGCACCGCTCGCAGGTCGGCGCCCGCGTCGAGCAGATGGGTGGCAAACGAATGCCGCAGCGAATGGACGTGCAGATCGCGTCCGCGCGACAGCGTGCCCAGGAGCCGCTTGACCGCCAGCTGCACGCTGCGCGGCGTCAAGCGCTTGCCGCGCCGGCTCACGAACAGGGCGCGCCGGTCCGCCGTTCCCGCAGCGGCGATGGCGTCGCGCTGCCGAAAGTAGCGCCGCACCGCCTGACCCGCGTGGCTCCCCACCGGCACGATGCGCTCCTTCTTGCCCTTGCCACGCACCTTCACCTGGTCCGACACCAGATCCAGATCCTGGTCGTTCAGCCCCGCCAGCTCCGCGAGGCGCATGCCCGTGGAGTAGAACAACTCGAGCATCGCGAGGTCGCGCGCCTCGCTGAAGCCTCCCGCGTCCGCCCGGCGTTCCGCTTCCGCGAACAGCACGTCGATCTCGAAACGGTCCAGATGCGTCGGAAGGGTGCGCTCGAGCTTGGGCGTGCGGGCCGCCTTGGCGGGGTTGACCTCGAGCCCGCGCGTGGCGTCGAGGAACCGATAGAACGTGCGCACCGCCGAGAGCGCGCGCGCCGCCGAGCGCTTGGCGAGACCGCGCTGCTGCATCGCGCCGAGCCAGCCCCGCACCGCGAGCCGGTCGACACCGGCCCAGCTCCAAGTGCCGCCGTAATAACGCCCGCAGAACGCCGCGAAGTCGGCCACGTCGCGGGCGTAGGCCTTCACCGTGTGGGGGGAGTCGTTGCGCTCCCTGGCGAGAAAGGCGACGAAGTCGGCGATCTCAGGAATTGCGGATTGCGGATTGCGGATTGCGGAATCCGTCGGCGGGCTTCGATCCTGCGACCCGCCTTCAGCTCGGGAGCCAGTTGTTCTAATCCGCATTCCGCAATCCGCAATCCGCAATAGCCCGCATCCCGACCTTCTCCGCGAACCGAGCCAAGTCCCGTAGTGCCCGCTCCACCAGGAGTTCCTTCTTTTTCTGCTTGTCCTTCACCGGCCGCTCGAGCGGCTCCAGCAGGCCGAAATTCGCGTTCATCGGCTGGAAACGGTCGGGATCGGCGGTGTGCACGTAACGGTACAGGGCGCCGAGCATGGTCGTGGGCGGGGGCACCAGCGGCTCCTCACCCCCGAGCAGCCGCGCCAGGTTGATGCCGGCGAGGATCCCCGTGGCCGCCGACTCGGTGTATCCCTCGACGCCGGTGAGCTGGCCGGCGAACAGCAGCCGCGGGTCGTCCTTGGCCGAGAGATGCGCCGTGAGCGCGCGCGGCGAGTTGATGTACGCGTTCCGGTGGATGCTCCCGAAGCGCAGGAACTCCGCGGCTCCCAGCCCCGGGATCATCCGGAACACGCGCTGCTGCTCCGGGATCTTGAGCCGGGTCTGGAAGCCGACGAGGTTCCACATCTGCCCCGCGCGGTCTTCCTGCCGGAGCTGAACGACGGCGAAAGGTTGGCTATCCCCTGGCTTGTGCCCGGGGTCAGCGAGCCCCACCGGCTTCATCGGCCCGAAGCGCAGCACGTCGCGCCCGCGCGCGGCCATCTCCTCCACGGGCAGACAGCCCTCGAAATAGGGCGTGCGGTCGAACTCGTGATGCGGCTCGTACTGCTCGCCGGTCCTGAGCGCCGCCACGAAACCGTCGTACTCGGCCTCGGTGAGCGGTGCATTGAGATAATCGTCGCCCCCGCCTTTACCGTAGCGCGACGCTCGAAACAGCCGCTGGTGGTCGAGCGAGTCCCCCGACACGATGGGGGCGATGGCGTCGAAAAACGCGAGCGAGCGGGCCTCGAGCCGCTGGGCGATCCGGGTGGCGAGCGCCTCGGACGTGAGCGGGCCGGTGGCGACGACGCCGGGCGAGGGGAGATCGGTCACTTCGCCCCGCTGCACGGTGATGCGCGGGTGACCCGCGACGCGCTCCTGCACGCCCTGCGCGAACGCGACGCGGTCCACGGCCAGCGCTGCCCCGCCCGGCACGCGCGCCTGATCGGCGGCGTCGAGCACCACGCTCGACAGCCGCCGCATCTCGGCCTTGAGTAGCCCGTGGGCGTTGGTGTGTTCGACCGATTTGAAGGAATTGGAACAGACCAGCTCGGCAAGCCGGTCGGTCTGGTGCGCGGCGGTCATGCGGACCGGGCGCATCTCATGCAGCGTGACCGCCACGCCGCGCTCGGCGAGCGCCCAGGCGGCCTCGCTCCCCGCGAGCCCGCCTCCTACGACCGCGGCTCTCAGGTCGTCACCGACTCCGCGGGCGCCGCCTCCTCCACGATCACTTCGTGTCCGCACTTCAGGCACTTGCGTGACACTCCCCTCGCCTTGGTCTGCTTCTCCTCCATGCCGAGGAAGCCGCAGCTCGGGCAGGCGACCGGGACCGGCCGGTTCCACGTCGAGTAGTCGCACTCGGGATAGCGCAGGCACCCGAAGAAGTTGCGCCCCTTCTTGGTGCGGCGCTCCGCCAGATCGCCCACGCCGCACTTCGGGCACTTCACGCCGAGCGGCACGGGACGCGTGTGCTTGCACGCCGGGAAGCGCGTGCAGGCGAGGAACTCGCCGTAGCGGCCGGTCTTGATGACCATCGGCGCCCCGCATTCCTGACAGATCTCGTTGGTCGGCTTGTCCGGCACCCGGTCGCGCCGCAGCGGCCGCGTGAAGCGGCACTCGGGGTAGCGGGCGCACGCGATGAACGGCCCGAAGCGCCCGCTCTTCACCACCAGGCCGCTGCCGCACGTCGGACACTTCTCCTTGTGCAGCTCCGACAGGTCGTGCACCTCGTGGATCAGCTTCTGCACGTCGACCGCGTCGAGCGCTTTGGCGAACGGCCCCCAGAAGTCGCCCAGCACCTGCTGCCATGCCAGGTCGCCTTCCTCGACCTTGTCGAGCTCGTCTTCCATCTGAGCCGTGAAGCCCACGTTGAACACGTCGGGGAACGAGCGCTTCATCACCTGCCACACCGTCTCCCCCAACGGCGTCGGCGCGAACCGGCGGTCCTTGGCGGTGGCGTACCAGCGCATCTTGAGAGTGGAGATGATGCTCGCATACGTCGAAGGGCGGCCGATCCCCAGGCGCTCGAGCTCCTTCACCAGGCTCGCCTCGCTGTAGCGCGGCGGCGGCTCGGTGAAGTGCTGGTTCGGCGTGATCTGCTTGACCGTGACCACGTCGCCCTGCGCGAGCGGCGGAATCGGCGGCAGGTCCTCGAGCGTCTTCCCTTCCTCGGGCTCGTGCGCTTCGTGATACAGCACGTGGTAGCCGTCGAACAGCACCCGCGACCCGGTGGCCCGGAATACGTAGCGGCCCCCCGCCAGGTCGAAATCGACCTTGGTGGTCTCGAACACCGCCGCCGTCATCTGCGACGCGAGGAACCGGCGCCAGATCAGCTGGTACAGCTTGAACTGCCGCGAGTCGAGGTGCTGCTTCAGGTCGTCCGGGCGCCGCAGCACGTCGGTGGGGCGGATCGCCTCGTGGGCGTCCTGCACGCGCGTGCTGCTCTTCCCTCCCTTGTGCAGCACGGGGGCGTCGGGCAGGTAGCGCTTGCCGTATTCTCTGCCGATGTACTCGCGCGCCTGGGCGATGGCCGAGTCCGCCACGCGCACCGAGTCGGTCCGCATGTAGGTGATGAGGCCCACCGGGCCCTCTTCCCCGACTTCGATCCCCTCGTACAGCTGCTGGGCGAGGCGCATCGTGACCGCGGCCGAGAAGCCCAGCTGTTTGGCGGCTTCCTGCTGCAGCGTGCTGGTCCGGAACGGCGGCGGCGCCGCGCGGCGGCGCTCGCCCGTCTCGACCGCTGTTACTTTGAACGGGATTTTGAGCGCGTCCGCTACGATCGCGCGCGCGGTCGCTTCGTCCTTGATCTCGGGCTTCTTGCCGTCGAGCTTGTGCAGCCGGGCCTGGAACTCCTGGCCGTCCTTCTCGAGATCGGCCTCGACGGTCCAGTACTCCTGCGGCACGAACTTGCGGATCTCCCCCTCGCGCTCGCAGATCAGCCGCAGCGCGACGGTCTGCACCCGACCCGCTGAGAGGCCGGTCTTGATGCTCTTCCAGAGGAGCGGCGACGTCTTGTAGCCCACCAGGCGGTCGAGCACGCGCCGCGCCTGCTGCGCGTCCACCTTGCGCTGGTCGATGTCGAGGGGGTTGGCGAGGGCGTGGGCGACGGCATCCTTGGTGATCTCGTGGAACAGCACGCGCCGCACCTTGCCCCCGTTGCCGAGCTGGCTGGCGACGTGCCACGCGATCGCCTCGCCCTCGCGGTCCGGATCGGTGGCGAGCAGGACGCGCTCGGACGCCTTGGCCGCCTTCTTGATCTCGGCGAGGGTCTTCGCCTTCTCCTTGATGGTGACGTATTCGGGCGTGAACCCGTTTTCCACGTCCACGCCCAGCTTGCGCTGCGGCAAGTCGCGCAGGTGCCCCACGGTTGCCTTCACGGTGTAGCCCGAGCCCAGGTACTTCCCGATCGTCTTCGCCTTGGTGGGCGACTCGACGATGACGAGCGCACCCTTCCCGCCCTCGGCGGCGGACGCTTTGGGCTTCCGTACCCGCTTCTTCGGAGCCACGGCCACGGCGGTTTCCGTGCCTCCGTCATCCCCGGGCTTACGCCCGGGGTCAGTAGCCAGCCTGACCTCGGCCTTCTTCCGTTTCACCGCTTCGTTCTTACCAGCCACGTATCAATCCTTCGTCAAACGACACGAGAGCGCATCTTTACCATCCTGCACTCGATTGCGCAAGCCTGACGACCTCGGTCGCAATCTGCGGTGGCGCTTTGCGCTCGGTGTCGACCTGTGCGTGCGCACCGCGGTAGAACGGCTCGCGCTCCTTCTGCAGCAGCCGCATGCGCGCCACGGGATCGTCTCCTGATAACAACGGGCGGGTTCCCTCGGGTGCGGCGCGCTGCGCCGCGTTCTCGGGCCGCGCGCTCAGGTAGACCACGAGCGCGTGCGGTTTCGCGCCCTCGATCGCGCCGGGCTGCGCCGCCCAGCCGCCGCCCGGCGCGATCACCGCCGCCTCGCCCGCGAGCGCGGCCTCCATTTCCTTGCGCTCCATGTCGCGAAACGCCGCTTCGCCCTTCTCCGCGAAGATCAGGCCGATCGGTCGCCCCTCGCGCCGCTCGATGATCGCGTCGATGTCCACGAATTCCGCGTGCAGCTGCTCCGCCACCAGCCGGCCCACTGTGGTCTTGCCCGATCCCGGCAGCCCGATCAGCACGACGTGCCGCTTCACGCCTCACCCCCTGACCCCCGCTCCGCCATGCGGCGAGGGGGAACGGGGGACTCCGTCGGGGTCCTCGCGCGCACCTGCGCGAGATACCCCTCGAAGTTGCGCTTGGTCTCACTGAGCGCGTCGCCGCCGAACTTTTCGAGCAGCGCCCGGGCGAGCACCAGCGACACCATCGCTTCGGCAATGACCCCCATAGCGGGCACGGCGGTCACGTCCGAGCGCTCGGACTGCGCCTGCGCCGGTCCGCCCGTCTTCAGGTCGACGGTGCGCAGCGGCGACATGAGCGTCGAGATCGGCTTCATGGCGACGCGGGCGACGAGCGGCTCGCCCGTGGTCATCCCGCCCTCCGTGCCGCCCGCCCGGTTGGTGGCCCGGCTCAAGCCGGGGAGGATTTCGTCGTGCACCTCGGAGCCCTTGCGGCGCGCCGCCTCGAAACCCAGGCCGAGCTCCACGCCTTTCACCGCGGGGATGGACATGAGGGCCTGAGCCAGGCGACCGTCGAGCTTCGCGTCCCAGGAGACGTGCGAGCCGAGCCCCACCGGGAGGCCGAGGGCGATCACTTCGACCACGCCGCCCAGCGTGTCGCCTGCTGCTTTTGCCGCGTCGATGCGGGCGATCATCTCTCGCTCCGCGTCCGGATCCAAGCACCGCACGGGGCTCGCATCGGCGGCGGCGTTCAGGGACTGCGGGACCTGTAGGGGCGCAGCATGCTGCGCCCCTACCTTGCCATGCTCCGCCCCTACACCGGCCCTGACCCCACCCAGTTCCACGACATGCGAACCGATCTCGATGCCGAACTGTTCCAGCAGCAGCTTGCAGACCGCGCCGCAGGCGACCCGGGCCACCGTCTCGCGCGCGCTGGCCCGCTCCAGGATGTCGCGCGCGTCGCGGCGGTCGTATTTGAGCGAGCCCGCGAGATCGGCGTGGCCGGGGCGGGGGCGCGTGACCTGACGCCGTCGCTCGGCACCGGGCGCGTCGGCCTCGGCGGCCATGACGTCCTGCCAGTGCTCCCAGTCGCGGTTCCACACCAGCATCGCGATGGGCGAGCCCAGCGTCTCGCCCGCGCGCACGCCGGCGAGCCATTCGATCTGGTCGGACTCGATCTTCATGCGGGCGCCGCGGCCGTAGCCGCCCATGCGCCGCTTCAGCTCGGCGTTGATCCGCTCGGCCGACACGGGCAACCCCGCGGGGATCCCTTCGAGGATTCCCACCAGGCCGCGCCCGTGCGACTCACCGGCGGTGGTGAACCGGAAGGTCATAGGTGTCGATAATAACACGCGAGCCCGACTCCGGGCCGGGCTCTCGGGATTTCGAGGGGGTCGGGGGGTGAAGGGCACTCACCGCCGCACCGGAGGCGCCTGGGCGTTGATGTTCGTGATGGTCGGCAGCGTGACCACCACCAGTCCGCGCGCGGTGATCCCGAACAGCAGTTGGGTCGCCGGCTGGCCGGCCACGCTGTCCTTGGCCACCCGCAGCGGGCCGATGATGGGATCCCGAATCTTGATGCTCTTCTGCTGGTTGAAGAAATACGTGTCGAATGCCACGATGCTCGTGTCGGGCGACGCGGCGAACACCATGCGCTCGCCGAGGTTGCCCGAGCCACCCCCGCACGTCCCGGTCGGCGGAGGTGTGCACCCGGCGCCGGGGTCGAAGGCATGATTGTAATTCATATCCATCCCGGGCGTGCCCGCCCCGACCGACGACGTGCCCGACAGGCGCAGCCCCTGGTCGAGGTAATAGATCGAGTCGGTCCCCGCACGCACCAGATTGGTGAGGCCGTTGAAGTTGGTCGCCACCGCGACGACGTGGACGCCGGTGTTGCTGATGAAGTCGCTCACGTGCGTGCCGGGGGACATGCCGAAGTCCTGATCGTCGGTGCCCGCCTCGGGGATGAGGGTTGGAGCGGGTGCCATGTTGCAGCTGTCCGCCCGCGTTCGCAACGAGTCTTTCGCCGAGTAGGCGAACACCCGGGCGAACGACGCGGCGATGGTACCACCCTCTCCCACGAACGCATGGGTGAAGTCACCGGTGTTTCGCACGAACGTCTGGTCACCCAGGCCGAACGACGGCATATCGACCGTGACCGCTTTGCACGCCGTGAGCACCACCTGGCTCACTCCCAGGCTCGGCCGAAGCATCACGATCCGAAGCGTGTCGCCCGTGACGTTCGCGCCCAGGTCGCCCAGTTCCCAGAACAGGTGGCCGAAGAGCTGGCTCGGATTGTTTGTATTGATGAGCTTTTCCATCCGCAACGTCGCCCGGCCGCTGAAGGGCGACGTGCTGCTCGGCGTCGGCGTCGTCGAGTAGATCGCGTAGATCGAGTCCGAGGCACATGCACCGGTGGCCGACCCCGTCGTCGCGCGACACACGGTCCCCACGTACTGCGGCCGGTCCGAGACGTCGTGCACAGTGATTTCGGCGCGGATGAAGGGGTTTTGCACGATCGAGTACTTCTCGATCAAGAAGTTGGGCAGCGCCTGGCGCCACAGCAGCAGCCGGGTGCCCGCACTCAGGATCGAGAGCTCGGTGCCCCCAGCGTCCGCCACGACGATCGTGTCGTTGCTGTAGCGGCCGAGCGTGTTGTCGGGCCAGAGCGCGATGCCCCACGGCACGGGGCCGGCGGTTACGATACCCGAGGGGGAGAACGTCTTGCTCGCGACGTCGAACACTTCGACCCGGCCCAACACGTCGTTGGTGAGGTACAGCTCGCGCCGGTTGGTGTTGTAGATCGCGTCGGCGATGTGCCCGCCCAGGGGCAGCGGGCGCGTGATGCCCGCCACGACGACGACGGTGTCCACGCCCGCGCCCGACAACGCCCCGATGCCCAGCGCGCGGGGGCGTGCCGCCGTCCCGGTGATCACGGTGCTCGTCTGCGAGTAGGCGCAGTTGCGGGCGGTGGCGAGGTCGCATGCGTAGCCGCGCACCACCACGCTCTTCGGGAGCGCACTGTCGCCCAGCGGAAGTGCCAGCGCGAACGTCGAATCCACGGTGGTGAGATTCCCCGCGCTGACGTTCACCGTGTCGACCTTGAGCGCGACGATCCCCGTGAACGGTGGGGCGGCGTTCAGCGCCGTGTCCACCCGGAACCCGATCCAGGAGATGCCGCTCGGATCGGTGGCGTGGACCGTGACGTTGTCGTTCACCTCGACGCGCGACGAGATCGAATGTGAGACGGCCGGCGGCGTGACGTCGTTCCCGGGCGTCTGCACCGTCACGGTGACGGGGGGCGAGAGCGCCCGGCGCCCGCCCGCGTCCACCGCGAATCCGGTTACGGTAAAGGAGGTGAAGCCGCTCTGGACCGTCAGCGTGTCCGAGTAGATCGTGTCCGGCGGCTGGCGCGCGGGCGGCGTGAACACGAGCGAGTCCGTGGGCGGCGTGGTGGGGTCGACGACGGCGTTGCGCGGCGTGATGATGAACCCGACGGTCGCGATGCCGCCGAGCTGGCGCGCCTCCACCTGCACGGGGATGTTCTTACCCGAGGCCGCGACGGCGGGGGGGACGGGCGCCAGCAGGGTGACGGTGAGCGCCTGCACGTTCGAAAGAAAGATCGTGATCGTCGAGGACGCGGAGTTGCCCGCACCGTCGGTCGCGGTCCCGGTGATCGTGATCAATCCACCCGCACCGGAGTTCGCCGGGAACGTAATGGTCTTGCCGATCGTGACGCTCGTCACCGTCGTGTTGAACAGGGTGTCGGTCTGCGCCAGGTAGCCACCGCTGTAGGTGAGCTGGATGTCCTTGAGGCCGAGGTTGTCGGATGCGTCGACGGTGAAGTGCAGGCCGCCGGCGATCGCCTGCGTGTCGGGCACACTGGTGCCCGGACTCGTGAGCGTGATGATCGGCGGGATGAGATCCCGCTGCACGCCGCCCGGGTTCCGGGCGGTCTCGCATGCCCAGAGGCCGCTGACGAGCGCGACCATCCCGCACCAGCCCCGAATCCCTCGAACCTGCCGCATAATCGCTCCCGGTTACTTCCCGGTGCTGGGCGTCACCAGGTCGTCGATGATGTGTGGCGTGATGAGAATCAGGAGATCGCGCCGCTGCTCCTGCTCTTCCGAGAAGCCGAACAGCTTCCCGAGCAGGGGCAGGTCTACAAGGAACGGAATTCCGCTCTTCGTTACCGTGACCGAGGTCACCGTGAGGCCGCCGATGACCGCCGTCTCGCCGTCGTTGACGAGAATCTGGTTGTCGGCCTGCTGCGTCTGGAACGTGAAGCCGATGTCCACCGACGCGGGCTTCACGGCGGAGTTCTCGGCATGCACTTCCATGAGCACCTGGCGGTTCGCCGTCACGTGCGGCGTGACCTTGAGGTTGATGCCCGTCTGCTCGAACCGGACGGTCGCGCGGGGGACGGCGTTGGTGGTGCCCGTCGCCGCGCTCGCGTCGATCACACGGATGGGCACGCGGTCGCCCACCAGGATCTCGGCCGGCCGGTTGTCGAGCGTGGTGATCGTGGGCTCGGCTTGCAGGTCGGACAGCTCGACGCGCTGCAGGGCCTGCAGGAACGTGGTCAGATTGAAGTTGCCGACGGCCGTCGAGAAAATCAGGTTGAGCGCGGGGTTGACCACCTCCTGCGAGGCGTTGCCGATGGCCGAGAGGGAGTTGCCGCCCAGGTCGACGATCACCTGGTCGGGCGCGAAGTTGTCCTGCGGCACGAACGCGTCCGGCACCCCGTCACCGTTGGTGTCGACGGCCTTCGCGGTCCGCGGATCGGGCCGCTGGATGAGCCGGTTGAAGAACTGGGTCTGGGAGCCGAGATCGTACTTGATGCCGAGGTTCTCCACGTCGGTGCGGTCCACGAAGATGATCTTCGCCTGGATCGACACCTGCGGCGTGCGGACGTCGAGGCCCTTGACGAAATCCTCGACCCGATTGATGCGACTCGAGATCTCGGTGATCACGAGGGCGTTGTTGGTCGAGTCGGCGACCACGGCGCCGCGCTTCGTGAGGATCGACTGGATGGACGCGACCATCGCCGAGGCGCGGGCGTAATTGATGCGCACCAGGCGTGTCTCCACCGGCACGGTCGAGTCGGCGCGCGCCAGGTCTTTCTTGTCGATGACCTGGATGATCCCGCCCTCGAGGGTGGTGGCGGCGAGCGCCTGCGACTCGAGCACGGCAGCGAACGCGAGATCCCACGGCTGGTTCTTGATCTCCGCGCTGACTTTCCCGCTCACGTCCTTGGAGATGATGATGGTGCGACCGCTGAACGCCGCGAATCCCGCGACCACTTCGCGGAAGTCCGCGTTGTCCCACGTGACCGTGATGCGGGGCGCCTGCGACTGGTCGCTCTCGCGCGCATGGGCCGCGAGGTAGGCGTCGATCGAGAGCTCGGCCCCGCTCGCCGCGGGGGCCGCCACACGGGCGGCCTCACCCCCGTGGACCCCGGGCTGGCGCCCGGGGTCAGGCTTACCCCCGGGCACGCTGACCCCGGACGCAAGTCCGGGGTTACGGGACGCCAAGTCCTGGCTCGACCACGCGGCGAATGTCGTCCGCTCGGTACCGATTTTCACGCGCACCTGCCCCGCGCGCCGCTCGATCTGGTAGTCCTTGAGCACGTCGAGATCGATCACCACCCGCACGACGCCGGGACGGAACTGCGCGTAGCGGAGGTTCTTGATGCCCCCCCGATTCTGGCCGTCGTACAGCACGGCGGGCGCGACGAGCCGGGCGCCCTGCAGGTCGATCACCAAGCGGGCCGGACCGGCCAACGTGAAGTCCTGCACCTCGACCGCGCCCTGGAGATCGATCACGACCTCCACGCTGCGCGCCGCGGGGAGCACGCTGACGGCCTTTACCTCGCCGTCCCGCAACTCCGCTCCGGTCATCCCCGGGCTTGCGCCCGGGGTCAGCCCAAGCAGGAACGGGACAAGGGCTGCGATGTACTTCATGGCGTTACCTCCTGCTTGGCGAGCTGCAGACTCTCCTGCCGCTCGAAACCGAACTCCTGCACCGTAAACACGATTTCGCGCGGGCGGATCGTGGTGACCTTGAGGCGCCCGATGATGTCGCCGGGCTTCACCCGGTAGATCTTGTTGTTGGTCACGTCGCGCAGCACCGCGACGCTGCGCGCGATGAAGCGCCCGTCGTAGTAGATCCCGACCAGCTTCAGGTCGGAGAGCAGGGGCCGGATGTCACCCGACTTGAGCAGCGACAGGAACGGATCGCGCCCGCCGCCCTCGTAGGAGAACTGCTCGCGCACCAGTACCGGCGCCACAGCCGTGCTGTCGACTTTGGCCGAATCCGCCTTGGCGCTGTCGGTCGGCGCCCTGGGCGCGGGCTTGGGCTTCGCCTGTGCCGCCAGCGGTCCGGCGGCGACGAGCGCGGCCAGGACGACCGCGATGCGCGCGCTCACCGGCCGCTTCCCCCCCCCGCCGGCTTGGCCGCGGGTCGCTTGCCGGCCGGAGCGGGCGGCGGGGCTGCCGCCTTCACGAAGGTGCGGATGGCGAACTGCGCCTCGAGCAGCGCGCCGAGCGTATCGGCCATGAAGCGCTGCGCCTGCGCCTGCGCCGGCTTGAGGATCACGTCCTGGGGCACGATGATGCGCCGCAGGCTCGCGATGTCGGAGAGGAACTCGCCCAGCTGGTCGTAGTGCCCGATGATCTCCAGGCGGTACCTGTAGGTGTCGAACGGCGCGCCCGCCTCCACCGCGAGCGGCTCGAGCCGCCCGATCGTCACGCCGCGCAATTTCGCCTTGGTCGAGATGTCGTCGATCAGCGCCGGGACCTCGTTCTTCTCGGGCACGAGCTGGCGCATCACGCCGAGCAGCGCCGTGTACTGCTCCACCTTGCGCCGCAGGTCTTCCACGGTGCCGCTCGCGAGATCCGCCTTCGCGCGGTCGATGATGCGCTGCAGGCTGTCGATCTCGACGCGCGTCGCCTCGATCTGCTGGCCGGTCGGCTGCTCCCAGTAGCTCCAGAACGCCCAGCCCAGTCCGCCCATCAGCATGGTGATGAGCAGCATCACCTGGCTCTGCCTGTCCTGCGGCAACAGGGCCATTGCTACCTCACCGCCTGGGACACGGGCACGGTGCGGATGTAGACGGAGTCCGCGACCCGGTACCGCACCGCCACATTGAACGCGGTCACCGGCCGGTCCGACTCGATCACCGTCGACGACGTCGCGGGAGACACGTCGGTGAGCCACGGCGACGCGGCGAGCTGGCGCAGGAAGGTCGTGTACGCCTGGATGTCCACGGTGCTGCCCGTGATCCAGATGCGCACCTGCGGCGCGCCGGTCGAGTCCGCGGGGCTCGTACCCGCCGGCGGGGCCGGCGCCTGCCCGGGTGAACCGCCCGCGGCCGGCGAGACCCCCGTGAGCCACGTGTAGGGCGGCAGGGCCTTGGTGATCTGGTCGAGCACGTGCGGCCAGATATAGCGGTCGGCGTCGATGCCGCGGATGATGTTGATCTGGGACACCAGCGAGTCGCGGATCTTTTCCGACTGGCGCTTCTGCGCGATCACCGCGTCGAAGCGCCGCTTCTCGACCCGTACCGCGTCGAGCCGCGACTCGAGCACGCGCAGCCGGGTGCTCTGCGTGATGAACAGCAGCAGCCCGCCCCCGACCACGATCACGGACGCCGCGCTCGCCGTGAGGAGCCACGGGTTCTTGATGCTGGCCAGGAGCCCCTGGAAGTCCGGCAGGGCCAGCCTGAAGCCCGCGCCGGCCCCCGCCGCCTTCTTTTTCTTGCCGGGCAGTAGATTGATTTCGATCATGCGGCGCGCCTCAGCGCCAGACCCACGGACAGCATCAGCAGCGGCGCAACTTCGTCCACCGAGACCGATTCGAACACGCTGTCGCGCACTTTGAGGCGTTGCACCGGGCTCGCGAGCTCCACCGGCACGCGCAGCCGGTTCGAGAGCGCTTCGTTGAGACCGGGCACCCGGGCGCCGCCGCCGATCGTGTACACGCGGCCAAGGCCCCCCGCCGACCGCGAAGCCGTCGCGAGGAACGCGGCCGCCCGCTCCACTCCCACCGCGATCTCCTCGCCCCGCGCGTCGACGTACTGCGCCAGGTCGGCGCTCTGCGTCTGCCCCTGGATGACCCGCTCGGAGTCCTCGGCCGACAGCCCCTTCTCCCGCTGCAGGTCCTCGCGGAACCGCCGCGTGCCCACCGACAGGTCGCGCGTCAGCACCGGGACGCCGTCCTCCAGAATGTTCACGTTGGTCACTTCGTGGCCGATGTTGACCAGCCCCACGACCCCCTGCATCGCGTCGGGATGGTTCAACTCGAACGCGTTGTGGATCGCGAACGCGTCCACGTCGATGATCGCCGCCTCGAGCCCCGCCTCACCCAGGAGCGACGTGCGGCTCTCCACCAGCTCGCGCTTGGCGGCCACGAGCAGCACGTTCATCTGCAGCCCCTCGGCGTCCGGGTCGAGGATCTGAAAGTCGAGCTCCACGTTGGCCATGTCGAACGGCACGTGCTGCTCGGCCTCCCAGCGGATCACCTCCCGGGCGTCCCCCTCCTTCATGCGGTCCATCTGGATCTTCTTCACGATCACGTCGCGGCCCCCGACCGCCGTGACCACCGACTTGTGCTTGACCCCAGCCGTGGAAAACAGACCCCGGATCGCTTCCGCCACGATCCCGGGGTCCATGACTTCCCCCTCCACAATGGCGTCGGCGGCGACTTCGGTCGTGGCCACCTTGACCAGCTCCGCCTCGCTGCCGGAATGGTCAATGACGGCCACCTTGATGATCCCGGAGCCGATGTCCAAGCCGACCGAGGTTTTTTTGCCGCCCAAGAACCCAAAAAGGGCCATAAGTGCCTAGGGGTTAAAGACAAGACAGGGCGAGGGCAAACTACAGTAAGCCCCGCCCCTTATCCTGTCAAGCCTCGAACCTACTTGAGGCCGAACCAACAAGTACTTTGCTGGCCTAGAGTTAGGCCGCTCAAAACAGCTGTACCCACGCCCGGGACCGCAGCATCGACCCCGTGCCGGTCTTGTCTAACGCCTTTAGAATAGCGCACTTAGAGTAAAGCATCGTGGCGCCACCGGAGAAGTTGTTGACGGTGTCGGCAAACTGTACCGTGTCCTGCGCCATCAAGGCGCCCCAAAAATGGGCCGGGGAGCCACCACCACCCGAGGTCTTCACGGACCCCTTCACGATGGTGACGCCGTAGAACTGGAACCCGCCCTGGACGGATAAGCCGCCGTTGATCAGCAGGATGCCCTGGCCCTCCTGGCCATTGATCGTGGCGTCCCCGTTGATGTAGATGATGGGGAAGTAATTGCCGCACGGACCCGTCGGAGCCGTCGGGCTCCCCCAGTTCGTCTGTACCGTGAGATCGCACTGCCCGTTCAGGAACGCCGGTCCGATCCCGTTGGAGAAGTTCTGTCCCGTCAGCTTGATGTTCGCCATGGCGGCGAGCTGGGTGAACGTCACGTCGCCATAGATCGAGAACGAGCTGTCCTTGAGCGTCGGGTCATGCACGACGGGCGGAGTTCCCGTAATCTTGGCGTTCCCGCTCTTGCTGATGCTGTCGCCCACCTGCATGCGGACGCCGGCCTTGGTCGAGTCCTTGGACCCGCAGCCGGTCCAGCCGTCCGGGACGCTGTCGGCGCCGGCGATGTTGACGTTACCGGCCACGAAGTTCGTGCCCCCGGAGGTGACGGCCGCCTGGATGTTGAGCGCCAGCGGGCGGATGCGCGTGATCAGGCCCATCCGTTGACTCGAGCCGCCGCCGCGGATGCGGCCCGCGAGGCTCATCGTGTCCTGACCGGTCATGTCGACCAGGTACATCCCGTCGTTCAGCTTCGTGATGGTCCCGTTGTAGCTCCCCGTCTTGCTCGCCGCCGTTTTCTTCGCGATCGCGGACTGGCTCAGGGACACCGGAGAGCCGGGATACGGATACATTCCGGCGTACCTCATTCTGATGGTATCGACACTCCAGTTGCGGATGATGTCGTACACCCCTTCCTCGGCCACGCCGAACGACGCCTGGGCCCGGCGCACGTTCTCGGCCACCCGCTGCTCCTGCGTGCCGGAGAACAGGGCGCCGGCAATGAGCGCGCCCACGACGACGAGCGCGACGATCGCGATGGCGAGCGCCATGCCGCGCTCGTTCTTCAGGACGTGCTTCATACCCGACTCCTTGAGGTTCACGTGTGACCCGCCCGTCAGTTGCACGGGATGGGGGGCAGCGAGCCCGGACCGCAACGCGGATTGTTCCGCAGCGCCACCCAGGTGTCGACACTATCGATCTTGTACGCCTGCACGCCGGTCCCGCCACTGCGGATCGGCGACGCCGTGCGGGCCCGCAGCACGATCCGGATCTGCGACACTTTCGACGAATCGGCGGTCTGGGTGCCGACGCTGTCCAGGTAAGTGAACGTGACGCCGTTCGCGCCGATCAGCGGGCCGATCATCGGCTGGATCGTGCCGCCCGCCGCCGGATTGCGCTGCCCCAGGTACCAGTTGTTGTCCGGCGCCGGCGCCTGGTACAGCTCGTAGGCGACCTTGTCGAACCCGCGCACCGGCGCGCCGCGCGTGATCGCGCCCGCCCGGTTGAGCGACGGGTCGTTGATCCACGACGGCTGCAACGTCAACAGATACGCCGGATTCGTGGCGACGAGGCTGTCGTTGCAGACTCCCGCGACGGCATCCTGTTGCAGCTGCGCGGGCAGCCACTGGTCGTCGGCCCGGGTCGTGGCATTGCCCTCCCAGTACACCAGGATCGAGTCGCCCTTCAAGAACGTCTGCCGGGTCCCATAGATAGGCGTCTGCCGCACCGTCAGCGTGATCTGACCGAGCCCCCCACCCAGGACTGGATCCGTGCACACGAACGCCAGCTCCCGCATGGCCCGGATGCGCACCGACGTGGCGGTCATGGCCTTGAGGTCGCCGTCCGCCGCGTCCAGCTCGCGGAACTCCGCCGGCAGGATCGCCGCCGCCGCCCGGATGTTCTGCTGCAGGTCGATCGTCTGTGTCTGCGCCAGGTACACGCGCTGGCTGTTGATCAGCACCTTGTAGACCGCGGCCGACACCAGCCCCAGCAGCACCACCGCGATCATCAGCTCGATGAGGGTAAACCCTCGGCGTGCTAGAACAGGCATGAGAGCTCCGTCTCCGTGCTATCGGTACGCCACTTGCCGAGCGCCGTCTGGTACTTGCTCCGCACCACGACTTGCCAGTGCTTGGCCGTCTGGTTGGCCAGGTCCCAGCGCGTGAAGTGCCAGGAGACGGAATCGACCGGCGTTGCCCCGCGCGTCCAGACCTCGGTCCCGGATGCCTGCGCCTTGCACCCCGTGATGCGCAGCATCTCGAGCCGCCGTTGCGCGTACTGCGCCGCGACCGCCGAGTGCTGTCCCCGGCCGATCATCCGCGTCACGAGCGCCGCCGAGGTCACGAGCCCCAGCAATCCCACCGTGAGCACGAGAATCGCGATGATCACCTCGACCAGCGTGAACCCCTGTTCGCGTTTCATCAGTGCACCACCTTGCCGAGCGGATTGATCACGGTCGAGTCCACGTTCGACCCGACACTGCCGGTGAACTTGATCACGGTGTTGCCGGTCAGGTTGTCCAGACTGAGGCCGCGTGGGTCGTAGCGCACCGAGTCGCGCGACGCCACCAGCGTGACCTTGAAGCGGGTCGTGAGCTGCTGCACGCCCGAGACCGTGTCCACCTTCGCCGCGCAGCTGGTCGTCACCCACACGGTGGCGTTGGTCGCGAGGAAGTGGATCACGCCGGGACAGCCGCGCTGAATCGCGGCGGAGCGGGCCATGGCGGCGAGCGTGCCCACCGCCGCGCGCGCCGAGCGCACGTTCGCTTTGTCGAGCGAGCGGCGGATCTTCGGGAAGCCGATCGCGGCAATGAGCCCGATCAGGACCACCACGATGACCATCTCGATTGTCGTAAAACCCGAGCGTCTCATGAACCAGCCTCCGTGCGGGACGACAACCTATCACATCTTGTGCCATGCGTTAAGTGACTGTAGGCATTGGTGTTATGTGAATGGTGATCGGGCGGCTGGCACTGCAAATCACTGCACGAGTGCAATTTGCTGCATTAGTCGACGCCGTACCGATCCATCTTATAAAACAGGGTCCTAAGGCTTACGCCGAGCCGCTTCGCAGCGGCCCGGCGGTTGCCGCCCGCCTCCTCCAAGGCAGCCGTAATCGCCCGACGCTCCGCGGCCTCGACCACCTCCCGGAGGGTCCCCGGGGTCAGTGTTGTGGTCGGGCTTGTGCTGACCCCGGGCGCAAGCCCGGCGTGTGCCGGCGGGCCGAAGTCCACCGGCTCGAGGATCTCCTTGTCAGTCAGCACCGCCGCCCGCTCGATCGCGTGCTCCAGTGCCCGTACGTTCCCCGGCCACGGTTGCTCGCGCAGCCATGCGACGGCTGCCTCGCTCAACCCCAGATTGTGGCCCAGCCGGCGCGCCAGTTGAGCCGCGAAGTGCCTGGCCATCGGTACGATGTCCTCGCGTCGCTCGGCGAGCGGCGGCAGATGAATGGCCACGACGTTCACTCGATCGAACAAGTCGTGCCGGAACCGGCCGCCCGCGGCTTCGGCGGCGAGGTCTCTGGCCGTGGCGGCGAGGAGCCGGACGTCGACGCGCCGGGTCTTCTGGTCGCCCACCCGCCGGATCTCACTTTCCTGGAGCACCCGCAACAGCTTGGCCTGCAAGGGCAGCGGCAGCTCGCCGATCTCGTCCAGCAGCAGCGTGCCGCCGTCCGCCTGCTCGAACAGACCGGGCCGGTCGCCGGAGGCGCCCGTGAAGGCGCCCTTCACGGAGCCGAACAGCTCCGATTCGAGCAGGTTCTCCGGAATGGCCGCGCAGTTCACCGCGACGAACGGGCCTGCCGCCCGCGGACCCGCACGGTGGATGGCCTGGGCGATGACCTCCTTCCCGGTGCCGCGTTCCCCGGTGATGAGCACCGTCGTGCGGTGCGCGGCCACGCGTGCCACCACGTCGAGCGCCTGCCGCATCGCCGGGCTTTCGGCTATCAGGGCACGGGCGGCGGGACTGCTGTCCAGCTGTGCTCTTAGTGTCGCGATGGTGTGACCGAGCCGCTCGCGCTCTTCCGCCTTGCGCAGCGTCAACACCACCTCGTCCGGCCGGAACGGCTTGGCGACGTAGTCGTACGCCCCTTCCTTCATGGCGGCGAGGGCCGCCTCCTCGCCCCCGTAGGCGCTCATCATGATCACGAGCGCGGGCCCGCCGCCGCTCTTGTACGCGCGCAGGAACGCGAGGCCGTCCATGTCGGCCATGCGCACGTCGCACAGGATCAAGTCGAAGGGCTCGGCGCGGGCGCGCTCGAGCGCGCGCGCGCCACTCCCCTCGGCGACCACGTCGTAGCCCGCGTCGCTGAGCAGCAGGCCCAACGACTGGCGCAGCCCCGGCTCGTCGTCGACCACCAGCACGCGCCTCATCCCTCACCCCCTGGGCCCCTCTCCACCTTGTGGAGCGGGGGAACCGCACGGGGACGGAGGGTGAGATCCGCGCGTGGGAAGAACATCTTGAACGCGGCCCCGCCCTCGCGCGCCCGGTCCACCCACACGACGCCGCCCATGTCGTCCACGGCACGGGCCACGATCGCGAGGCCCAGCCCCGTGCCCCGGCCGGCGGACTTGGTGGTGTAGAACGGGTCGAAGACCTTGTCGCGGTCGTCGGACGGCACGCCCGGCCCCGAGTCCGCCACGAACAGCAACGCACCTGGCTGGCCGGGCGAGAACTCCGGGCGCGCCGGACGCCGCTCTGCCGCGCGGGGGTAGCGAGCCGGCCTCGGGTCCGTTCCCCGCTTCGGGTCGGGCTGCCGTGGCTGGTAGTCCCAGGGCCGCGCTCCCAAAATCACGACGCCGTCGGGCGCGGCGTCCACCGCGTTCAGGACCAGGTTGACGATGGCCTGCTCGAGCAGATGGGCCCGGCCGAGAATCCGGGGAACGCCGGGCTCGAGCTCGAGCGTCGAGTGTGCGGACCGCAGCGCCCCCTGGGCCTCGAGCAACCCGTACGCGCCCCGCGCCACGGCCGCCGGATCGAGCGGGGCCAGCGCCTCCTCGTGGGGGCGCGCGTAGTCCAGCAGCCCGCGCACGATCCGGTCGATGCGCTCGAGCTCGCGCGTCACGCCGGCGATCACCTCGGCGTCCGCGCCCCGCCGCCGCAGCACCTCGACGTAGGTACCGAGCGCGCCCAGCGGGTTACCCACTTCGTGGGCGATTCCCGCCGCGAGCCGACCGATGCCCGCGAGCTTCTCCGCGCGCACCACCTGGCCCTGGGCGTCGAGCAGGTGGTCGGTCATGCGGTTGAGACGCTCGGCGAGGGTGGAGAAGTCGCTGGTCTCGGCGTCGGGAGCGCGTCGCGCCAGGTCGCCGTCCGCCACGGCGTCCGCCGTGGCCACGACGCGGTCGAGCGGCCACAGCACCAGCCGGTTCACCAGATGGCGGCCGAACACGACGAACACGCCCACCTCGAGGGCGACCAGCAGCAGGAGCAGCACGAAGGTGCGCTGCGGCGCCAGCACGTTCACCACCAGCATGGTCGCCACGCCCACCAGGAGTGCGGCGGCGGCGAGGAACGAGAGGTAGAAGAGCAGCTCGGTTCGGAGCGCAGGCTTGGACGGCATGGGGAGAATACTCAGCCCCAAGTCATAAGCCGCAAGCTGTAAGCCTCAAGAGTCGCGGGCCGTCAGTCTCAAGCTCACGACTTAAGGCTTACAACTTACGACTAGTACGTCGGCCAGTTATCCACCCACGCGTTGGAATAGCCGACGAGCTGTCCCATCCCCGCCATCGCCTTGGCGATGTTGCACGAATTGTAGTTGAACGACTTGGTCCCGTTGCCGATATCCCCCTGCGGCAGGGTCGCGCCGAGCTTTACGTTCAACCCGGTCACCGTGGCGCCGTTCACCGCATTGTCGCCGTTGGACGTGAGGTTGTTGCCGACGAGCAGCACGCCATCCCAGGTGATGCTGCCGCTGATGGTGAGGCTGCCCGTGACGATCAGGGTGCCCTGGCCGTTGCCGGGCAGCGCGAAGTCGCCCTGGACCAGGATCGTGGGCCAGTAGCTCGGGTTCGAGAACGACGGCCACGCGCCCGGCGGAATCGTGATGTCGGGCGTCAGGGCCGTTCCGCCGGCGAGGCCGGCCCAGTCGATCTTCACCGAGTCGGCCATCTGGGTCGGGGTGGGAGCGACCGTGTCGACCGGGGGGCTCCCCTGAGGCGCGAGCTGGCCGCCGTTCTGCGTGTAGCCGGGATTGCCGGGGACGGCGACGCCCGCGACGGCCGGCTGTTTGCCGCATTGGTCCGCCCCGCTTCCCATGGCCGAAGAGCCGTTCTTGTGGAGCCCGCTCAGGCTGCTCCAGCCCGCGAGCACGTTCATCGAGCCGGTCTGCCACACGGCGTACTCCGCGACCGTGCGCTCCGCCTGCGGCGTCCCCGACAGGGCGGCGACCGTGCTGACGCCGTGCGAGCGGATGGCGTAGCCGAAGCGCCCCGCCAGCGTGTCGTTGCGGATGCGCCTGAGGATGACGTCGGCGTAGCCACCCCCGAGAGTAATGCGCGTGGACTCGCTCACGGCGGGGGGCGCCGCTTTGAAACCAAACGAGTCGCGCTTCGCGATGAACAGCTCGAGCCCCGTCTCGGCCAGCGTAAAGGCATCCAGCGCCGCTTCGTCGTTGGCGTGCACGCGCCGCTCGCTCGACAGCGCGGCAAAGCCCGCGGCGAGCAGGATCGTGAGCACGACCACCACGAGGAGTGCCAACGGCAGCGCAACGCCGCGCCGACTGTGAGAGTGTCCGGTCATTTGAGCTGGTTGTTGAAGTACACCGCCGTCACCACCTGCGCCTGTCGGGGAGCGGCCGCGCCTTCCGGGGCCCGGTCGCTCTGGCTCGTGAGGCCCAGCTCCAAACCGCGCATGTTGCTCAGTGGGTTCGGCGGGCCGGCCTGGGCCGTGTCGCTCCCGGCGACGAAGAAGCGGAATTTCGCGGTCGGATCGAACGGCGCGACCAGCTCGTCCGCCTGCCCGGTCACCACGGTGGTGCGCCACAGCGCCATCCGTCCCGGGAGCGCGACCGAGGGCTTGAACTCGTACGTCAGCCGTTGGATCAGGAACACGGTCGTTCCGACGGCGGTGACCGCCGGCAAGGTCGCCGGGAGCGGCGGCCGCACGCCGACGACCCGCCCCCCCGGAAGCGTCACGACGTTCGCCGCCACGCACAGTGAGGGATTGTCGTTCGCGACCGACGTACCGGCCTCGACGTACGCGATGGTGCCGAGCGAGTCGCGCCACCCGTACCCGGAGAAGCCGGCGGTCGCAAACACAGTCGAGTCGACCGGCCAGAGGGACAGCGTCGTCTGTGCCGGCGTGTTCGCGCACACGACGCCGATCGCGTACGGCACACGCATGGTCACCTGGGTGGGCGACGCCGAGACCAGGCCGCCGGTCGCTTCGACCATGCGCAGGTCGGAGAGCGTGGCATTGATCGCCATGCGCGACACCAGTCGGGCACGGCGCAGCTGTCCCTGCTGGTCGTAGAAGCGCGACTGCGACAGGTAGAGGCGAGTGAGCGCCGCCCCGATCACGCCCAGGACGACCATGCCGACCACGAGCTCGGCGAGGGTGAAGCCACGGCGACCGCTCATCGCTAGGGCTTCTTGTTGAACGGGTTGTTGCCCGGCTTGGTGCGCTGCAGCACGAGCGTGTCGGGCTTGAAGATCGGGTTGAGCGGCGTGACGACGATCGTCACCCGCCTGAGCTTGGGCGAGAGGCTGTCCACCGTGACCTTGCGCGTGTACGGCAGCGGCGGCTTGTCGACGGTGATCGTTCCGGCCTTGGCCTTGAGCGAATCGAATGGCAGTGCCGCGAACTGGTTGACCTGCTGCGCGAGAACGGCGTCGCGGGCGCCGTTCTCGCGCAGCAGGTCAACCAGTTCGCGGCACTGCCATTCGATTCGCTCAAGG
>QHUT01000165.1 GCA_003222055.1 Gemmatimonadota bacterium | reverse complement strand
CGCAGCAGCGGCCGGCTGGGATCGGATAGCTCGAGCAGCGTCAAGTCGGTGGTGATGCCGGTGATCGATTCCGCCACCGGCAACAAGAAGAAGGTGAGCCCCGCGGAGACGAGGGCGTTCGCGGCGCCCCACACGCCGCGCACGCCGACCTGGGCGACGCTCCAGCCGCCGGCGAGGCCGAGGGCCAGCGCGGCGGCGAGATATCCGAGCGCGATGATCAGGACCGGCAGGTAGAAGTTGCTGCGACGGCGGAGCACCCGCACGCTCAGGGCCGCGGTCACGCCGCCGATGACGCAGAAGAACAGCGCGGGAATGTCGTGGAACACGGGCTGCAGGCCGATCACGATCGACAGGATCATGGCGGCGATCATGGAGACGCGCCCGTTGAGGAGCACGGTCAGCATCATCGCCAGGAACGGGAGGATCGCGATCTCGGGGTGCTGGGGGAAGAAGTGCGCGACGGCGGCCGCCTGCAGCAGCACGAGCGCGAACAGACCCCCGACGAGCGCGACCTGACGCAACTCGCGGTACGTCTCGCGCCGGTAGAACAGCAGCAGCACCCAGAAAATGGCGACGATCAGCGTGTCGCGCAGGATGGGGCCGAGCACTCCCCCTAGTGAACGGCTGGTGGCCGCGCCGCGCCGCACCAGCTCATTGTGGAGCGCGACGAGCTTCTCGTGCGTCTCACTGGTCACGACTTCGTGCGCGCCCACGATGCGATCCCCGCCCCGCACGATGTACTTGCTCGGATCGACGCTGCGGCGCAGATCGTCGCGGCGCCGCTCGGTCTGCAGCGTATCGGGCACGAGCGTCGGACGGAAGAAGTGCCCGTCGAGTCGGACGTAGAGCTCGTCGCCCACGCTCGACCCCTTGTCGGGGTGCACGGCGCGCGCGCGCTGCAGGTACTGGGCATACGACAGCACCTGGTCGCGCGCCACCGCCTGCTCACCGGTGCGACGCCGCACGATGAGCTCGGGCGCCTGCTCGACCTGGAGCACGCCGGGCCCCGTGACGCCGAGAGCGAGCGTGCGCTCGAACAGCTCGCTCAGCGCCCGCTCGAGGCCGTGCCGCTTGCCGCCCTTGTTCAAGTACACCGCTTCCGGCGGCGAGAGCGCCAGTCCCTGGGCCTTCGCGGCCTGCTGGATCGCCACCGCCCCGCCCTGGTCCGCCGCCGACTCGAGGGTCGAAAACAGAGCGTGCATCGCGATCTTGGCGCTGTCGGCCGCCCGTTCCTGAAACTGATAGATCGGCTTCACCGTGCCGGCCAGCTCCTCGGCTTCGCGCGCCAGCTCCTCGTCGGACTTGTTGACGGGGAAGGTGAACGGGGCCACGACGTCGCGGTCCGCGGGCTTCCCGACCGTCATCGGAGCCACGTTGGTCGCGCTCGAGGGGAATGCCACGTAGGCGAGAACCGCCAGGAAGACCACCCAGCACCAGCGGCTGCCGTGATAGCGCACCTGCTCTTGCGTGGGGACCCGCATGTCAGCCCTGCGCGTCCTCGGCGTAGGCGCGGATGATGTCGCGCACCAGGCGGTGGCGGACCACGTCCGTGTCGCCGAGATAGCAGAACCCGATCCCTTCGATTCCGGGGAGGATGCGCTCCACCTGCAAGAGGCCCGAGTCCTCGCGGTTGGCGAGGTCGATTTGCGTCTTGTCCCCCGTGATCACCGCCCGCGAATTCACGCCGAGACGGGTGAGGAACATCTTCATTTGCATCCCGGTCGCGTTCTGGGCTTCGTCCAGAATGACGAACGCGTCGGCCAGCGTGCGGCCTCGCATGTAGGCCAGTGGCGCGATCTCGATCGTGCGGTTCTCGATTGCCTTCTGGATGCGGTCGCGCGGCATCATGTCCTCGAGGGCGTCGTACAGCGGCCGAAGATAGGGATCGACTTTCTCGTGCAGGTCGCCGGGCAGAAACCCGAGACTCTCCCCCGCCTCCACGGCCGGGCGCGCCAGCACGATCCGACGCACGCGCTTGCGGGCCAGGGCGTCCACCGCGGCGGCCACCGCGAGGTAGGTCTTGCCCGTCCCGGCAGGCCCGATCCCGATCACGATGTCGTGCTGCACGATCGCCTGGAGGTACTCGCGCTGGCCCGCCGTCTTGGGCTGGATCACCCGGCGCAGGCCGGGCAGGATGATCTTGTACTCCCCCTCCGCCGGGCGCCCGAGCGAGCCCTGAGCCTCGTCGCTCACGATGCGATCGACGTCAGCCACGTCCAGCGTCTCGCCCATGCGCGCGAGCTCGACCAGCGCCTGGGCCACCTGCGCCGCCCGCTCCACGGCGGGCAACGCCCCCTGCAGCATCAGCATGTCGCCCCGCAGCGACACCCGCACGCCCATGCGACGGGCCAGTTCCACCAGGTTGCCGTCGTTCACGCCGGCCAGGGCCAGCGGATCCACGCCCTCGGTGGATAGTCGATGCGTGATCTCGTCGCTCATCGCTTGACCTCGATGTGGAGCGCGGTCAGGTCCGCCGGGTTGGCGGGCGCGGGGGCACCCTCGAACAGGGCGCGGGCCGCCGTGGTCTTGGGGAACGCGATCACGTCGCGCATACTCTCCGCCCCGGCGAGCGCCATCACGACCCGGTCGAACCCGATCGCGAATCCGCCGTGCGGCGGCGCCCCCGCCTGCAGGCCGCCCAGCAGGAATCCGAACCGCGCCTCGGCTTCCGCCGGCGTCATCCCCAGATGGGCGAAGACGCGGCGT